>NZ_WKDB01000010.1:0-118288 GCF_021606215.1 Pseudomonas sp. PA-5-4B
CCCTTATCGACGGCATCAGCACCGAAGACCTGCTGGTCAACCTCACCGAAACCCTGGCATCCGCCCACGCCCTGACCTGCGACGTCGCCTTTGACCTGGAAGGAACACAGCGAGAAGGTGCGCTGGGTATTGCGCAGTTGATTGAGGTGGGACGGTTGTTGGCTGAGCGACTGCTGGATGACAGGGAGCCGTCACCAGCGACGATCGTCGAGGGGTGACCCGTTCAAATGTGGGAGCTGGCTTGCCTGCGATTGCGGTGTGCCAGGCACTGAAGGGCCAGCTGTAAGTCAGTGATGATCGTTCCCACTCTCCCGCGTGGGAACGATCAATGATCTTCAAATCCTCACGCTGGTCGCACGTTCTGAGCTTGGGGCCCTTTCGCTCCCTGCCCTATCTCGAACTCCACTTTTTGATTTTCCTCGAGTGTCTTGAAGCCTTCAGCTGAAATTGCAGAAAAATGAACAAAAAGATCAGGCCCGCCACCATCCTGGGTAATAAACCCAAAACCCTTCTCCGCGTTAAACCACTTCACTTTACCCGTTGCCATTGCCGTTCTCCTGACATCCCATTCAAAAATCCGCACCAGGCTCCCCAATAAGCCTGATACAAAACGCAAACACACCCTTTGGCCGGTGAATCCTGGCGAACTGTACCCGCTGGCCTTCTCTCCACCGGGTACACGCTGAACTCAAGCGGTCCAAACACACCGGTTCATCATCGCCATCCAACGCAATCAGCCCTTCACCGGTCTTGCGGTTATAAACCTTGATCGTCCCCGTCACCGCTTCCATCACCCTTCCCCTGCATCTCGTTACTACTTGCGTACAGTGCCTGGCACCATCAAACCGCGAGAACGCAGAGCTGACTACTGTCAGAGTTGACAGGTAGACGGGGATTAACGACCAGTGGTAGTGATTGTTTGCTGAGCAGGCGGGGGGTTATTTTTTTCGTTTGCGGGATTTGCGCGCCTTGGGCGGCGCATCGATTTCGCTGCAGGGATTGCCCGTTGCCTGAACGGGTACTGCATTGCCTTCGCGGTCGCGGGCGACAAAACCAATGCCCTTGACGGCGTCAAACCACCTGACCGTAGCCCTGTCCATGACCGCTCTCCCGAGCCGCGCATGACGGCGCACCTCGCCGCTCTATGTAACAGTGAAGGCGGTGCAATGGATACTGTCAAAGTTGACAGGTAACGCTGAACTTTAGACAGATGGCAGCGCTGGTTGTTATGCCGCCAAGGGCTCCGCCCGCCGTGCCTGCCCCGCAGCCAGTCCGGCAAGTTCGGACAAGGGAGCAACCGAAGGGGTTGCCCAAGCAGGGTGCGGAGCTTCAAGGCTGGTGTTCAAACGTTCCGATTCTCACCTACGAGGTGTCAGCGCTTGGTAGGTCGTATCAGTTTGAAGTAGTCATGGTCTTGTTCCAGAACAGCTTTGTAACCGGCGCCTGCTTTGAGGGGAATCCTTACACTTTTGAAAATGTCATCCCATTGGGCAAATGCGGCTAGCGTTTGCTCAATGTAGTCGTTCGGCTTGAGGTACTTGTAGTCTGCGCACAGCTCCTGAATCAGCCTCCGGATTGCCTTCCCTCGACCGTTATATGCCGTTGTGTGTTCACCCCGAGCCTCCGAGAAAGTCAGGTCGTATGCCGGCGCGAGCGTCCACCTTGCTTCGTCGCCAGGCTTCTCTGGCTCACGCCCGATGAACGCGAAGTTCTTGGTGTGATCGTCGTAGTTGTGAAACAGTGCATTGAAAACCATCACCCTGGCCATTTTTTCGACCTCTGCGGCACTACGCGTCAGCATGTTTGTGAGCTTCAGTAGCCCGCTGTAGTCCATGGATGGCAGTTTGTACGCAGCGTACATAAGCGCAGAAACCGTGATCATGTGAAGCTTTTTATCGCCCTGCCGGTCAAAGCGCTTTGTTGCGAAGAAGCCCTCGCGACTACCGTCATGCATGGTCATGTTCAGGACAGTCGACTCAGCCATTTCGACACCTGCGTCCCTGGCCATCAGGTAGTAAGCATACTCAATTGCGCCGGTTTCAACCGGCTCATCTGGCGCCCTGAATTTGACTATCCAGTGATCATAGCCCGGCAGAATTGGCCCAAAAGCGGACGTTGCATGCTGCCCATCAGGAGACATTGCGACAATCGCTTTAGGGCGGGCACCACCAGGCGATCCCCCTGCAAGCCTGAGCTTGGTAAGCACTGCCGAAGTGTCTCCTGACAGGACTTCCACGGAATTCTCGAAGAGCTCTGCAAGGTTAATTGTCCCCCTCAGCTCTCCTCTTTCCGCTTTTGGATGGTACTCAAACGCTCCCATGGCTCTGTCGCCCATGTAAGCGAGCCGATCCAGGGCAGTAACTGTGTAAGCAGTTCCCTCACCGAATGTGGCATTAAGGAATCTGTCCATCAGCAGCATGCCCCAGCCGTCTGGAAGAGAGTCCGCAAAGGGGCCGTGCAATCCTTCGAACAGTTCAGGAGCACGAGCAAGCTGGGGTTTGTCGTCAAACTTCATCGTGAACGGCGACAGGTTGAAGCCTGTAGCGAGCCATACCGGGTCGTAAGTGAAAAAAATCCCAACCCCCTCCTCCCTGTACAGATCACCGACTTTCACACCGCTTTTGGTGACCTCAAGGGATTCGAAACGCTTCAGCTTCGGATAATCCTGGCGCGGTTTCATTTAGAACCCCGTTTGCGCTTTGAGTTTTTCAGCTCTGTGAGGGAGTTCGGCTGCGAAGGTTTAAACAGAGTCGTTAGCGGAGTCAGCTCATCGAGCGCGGTGGCGAGCAGAATCATCGATTCGAGAGTAATAGAACCTGCAGTCTCGAACCGCTGGATCGACGACTCCGATACCCCTGAAAGCTCTGCCAAGGTCTTCCTCGTGAGGTTTTTCGATAGCCGTAGCTTTTTTGCATTTTTCCCCACATCGCGAGCGATCTCTGCGGGGGAGCTGAGCAAATGCATGAAGGACATGGCAGGCCTCGTTTAATTTTTACTAATGGCTAAATCTGACTTATTAAGGGCATGAAATCAGCATTATTAGTCAGTTTTGACCATTATAGTGCTATTGGCGTGCGCGAGGAAAAATAATATACCTTGCTAACAGTCAGATATGACTATTTATATGGAAAAATTCGCTTTAATAGGTCAGTTATGACTAATTATATTTTCCCTGCGCACAACTCAAACTTTGGTTGTCCGTGAGGCTCCCTATCCATTGGGGTTTAGATCATGCGCCGAACGGCGCGCTGCAAGCTCGGCGCACGGGCAGGAAAAAACGCGAGGTCGGAGCCGGGCTTGCCTGCGATGGCGTCGGTGCAGGACGACTCAGGAATCGCGGCGCAGCTCCGGCGGAATCGGCAGGTCCTTGAGCGGGTCTGGCCGCTTGCCCTTGCCCGCGCGGTATTGGCGGATCTGGTACACGTAGGCCAACACCTGCGCCACGGCCAGGTACAGGCCAGCGGGGATCTCCTGGTCGAGGTCGGTGGAGTAGAAGATCGACCGCGCCAGCTCCGGCGATTCCAGCAGCAGAATGTCGTTGGCCACGGCGATTTCGCGAATCTTCAGCGCGGTAAAGTCGCTGCCCTTGGCCAGCAACATCGGCGCGCCGCCCTTCTCCGGGTCGTACTTGAGCGCCACGGCGTAGTGGGTCGGGTTGGTGATGACCACGTCGGCATCCGGCACCGCCGCCATCATCTTGCGCTGGGACATTTCGCGCTGCAGTTGGCGAATCCGCTGTTTGACCTCGGGGCGACCTTCCTGGTCCTTGTGCTCGTCACGCACTTCCTGCTTGGTCATCAGCAGTTTCTTGTGGCTTTCCCACAGCTGAATCGGCGCGTCCACGGCGGCGATGATGATCAGCCCGCAGGCCATCCACAGCGCACTCCAGCCCACCACCTGCACACTGTGAATAATTGCGGACTCCAGCGGCTCATGGGCGATGCGCAGCAAGTCGTCGATGTCGGAGGACAACACCGTCAACGCCACAAACAGGATCAGGATAAATTTCGCCAGCGCCTTGAGCAGTTCCACCAGCGCCTTGGTGGAAAACATACGCTTAAGCCCAGGCCCAGGGTTCATGCGGCTGAACTTGGGCGCCATGCTGCCGGCGGCAAACAGCCAGCCGCCGAGGGACACCGGCCCGATCAGCGCCGCCAGCAACAGGGTGATAAGCACCGGCTGCACCGCCAGAATCGCGATCTTGCCCGAGTGCAACAGGTACTGGCCCATGGCGCCGGGGCTCAGCAGCACTTCGCGCGGCAGCGAAAAGTTGAGCTTCATCAGCTCCATCAGGTCCAGCGCCAGGCCACCGCCGTAGATCAGCAGGCCCCCGGCACCGGCGAGCATCACCGCCAGGGTATTGAGTTCTTTGGAGCGGGCAATCTCGCCCTTTTCCCTGGAGTCCTTTTTACGTTTCTCCGTGGGGTCTTCTGTTTTGTCCTGGCCACTCTCGCTCTCGGCCATGGCTCAACGCGCCCGTGCCAGATCACGTAAAAACTGCAAGGCGTCGGTGGCCAGCGGTTGATACTGATTGAGAATGTCGGCCATGCCGATCCAGAAAATCCCCATGCCCAACACCAGGGTCAGCGGGAAACCAATCGAGAAAATGTTCAGCTGCGGCGCCGCGCGAGTCATCACGCCAAACGCGATGTTGACCACCAGCAGCGCAGTAATCGCCGGCAACACCAGCAACAACGAGGCGCCCAATACCCAACTCATGCGGCCGACCAATTCCCAGAAGTGATTGACCACCAGCCCCGAGCCCACCGGCAAGGTGGTGAAGCTTTCGGTCATGACCTCGAACACCACCAGATGGCCGTTCATCGCCAGGAAAATCAAGGTCACCAGCATGGTCAGGAACTGCCCGATCACCGCCACCGACACACCATTGGTGGGGTCGACCATGGACGCGAAGCCCATGCCCATCTGGATCGAGATAATTTGCCCGGCGATCACAAAGGCCTGGAAGAACAAGGTGAGGGAAAAGCCCATCAGCGCACCGATCAGGATCTGCTCGGCAATCAGCAACAACGCACTGAGGTCCAGGGCATTCACCGGCGGCATCGGCGGCAAACCGGGCACGATGACCACGGTAATGGCGAAGGCAAAATACAGGCGGATGCGCCTCGGCACCAAGGTGGTCCCGAACACCGGCATGGTCATCAGCACTGCCGTGACGCGAAACATCGGCAAAATGAAAGACGCCACCCAGGTGCTGATCTGGGTGTCGGTCAAGGCCAGCACAGATTGCATCGGTCAGCCGATCAACTGCGGAATACTGCCGTACAGCTGCAGGATGTATTCCATAAAGGTTTGCACCAGCCACGGGCCGGCGACGATCAGGGTGATCAGCATCACCAGCAAACGCGGGAGGAAGCTCAAGGTTTGTTCGTTGATCTGGGTCGCGGCCTGGAACATCGCCACCAGCAGGCCCACCAACAGGCTCGGCACCACCAGCACGGCGACCATCATGGTGGTCAGCCACAGCGCTTCACGGAACAGGTCAACCGCTACTTCTGGCGTCATGTCACTACACCCCGCCGAAACTGCTGGCCAGGGTGCCGATAATCAGCGCCCAACCGTCCACCAGCACAAACAGCATGATCTTGAACGGCAGCGAGATAATCAGCGGCGACAGCATCATCATGCCCATGGCCATCAGCACGCTCGCCACCACCAGGTCGATGATCAGGAACGGGATAAAGATCATGAAGCCGATCTGGAACGCGGTTTTCAATTCGGAAGTGACGAAGGCCGGCACCAGGATGGTCAACGGCGCCTGATCCGGTGTGGCAATGTCGGTGCGCTTGGACAGGCGCATAAACAGCTCCAGGTCGCTGGAGCGGGTTTGCGACAGCATGAAGTCCTTGATCGGGCCTTGGGCTTTGTCGATCGCATCCTGGGCCGTAAGTTTCTCGGCCAGATAGGGCTGCAAGGCTTGCTGGTTCACCTTGTCGAACACTGGCGCCATGATGAAAAGCGTCAAGAACAGCGCCATGCCGGTGAGGATCTGGTTCGACGGTGTCTGCTGCAGGCCCAAGGCCTGACGCAAAATCGAGAACACGATGATGATCCGCGTAAAGCTGGTCATCAGCATGACAAACGCCGGGATAAAACTCAGCGCAGTCATGATCAGCAAAATCTGCAGGCTGACCGAGTATTCCTGGGCGCCGGCCGCGTTGGTGCCCAGGGTGATCGCCGGGATCGACAACGGGTCGGCTGCCAACGCCAGCGGCGCGGCCAGCAACAGCATGAGCGTCAATAAAACGCGCATTACTTCTTATCCTTCTGATCCTTGCCCAGCAACTCCATCAGGCGCTGGGCGAATTCCGGCGTGGAGGTCTCGGTCCTGGTTGCTTCCACCGGCGTCTTGAGTACGTGCAACGGGGTGATGCGGCCGGGCGTGATACCCAGCAGGATTTGCTCTTCGCCCACCTGCACCAGCACCAGCCGATCACGCGGGCCGAGGGCGCGCGAGCCGATCATCTCGATCACCTGGGCATTGCCCGGCCCGATGCGCTGCACGCGGCGCATCAGCCAGGCGAGCACGAAGATCAGACCGACTACCAGCAACAATCCAAGCACCAGCTGGGTCAACTGGCCGCCGATACCACTGCTGACCACAGGTGCCGCAGCCGCCACTTGGGCGACCGGCTCAGCCGCCAGGGCGCTCAATGGCAGCGCCAGAAACAGTCCCGCCATCGAATACTTCATCTCAGCGCAACTTCTTGATGCGTTCGCTTGGGCTGATCACGTCCGTCAGGCGGATGCCGAACTTCTCGTTGACCACCACCACCTCGCCATGGGCGATCAGGGTGCCGTTGACCAGCACGTCCAGCGGCTCACCGGCCAGGCGGTCGAGCTCGATCACCGAACCCTGGTTGAGTTGCAGCAGGTTGCGGATGTTGATTTCGGTGCTGCCGACTTCCATGGAGATCGACACCGGAATGTCGAGAATCACATCCAGGTTCGGGCCGTCGAGGGTCACCGGGTCGTTGTTTTTCGGCACGCTGCCGAATTCTTCCATCGGCAGGCGTTTGCCGGCCGGCGCCATGGCGGCGTCGGCGGCCAGCAGCGCGTCGATGTCGTCCTGGCCGACATCGCCGGTTTCTTCCAGGGCCGCAGCCCATTCGTCAGCCAGGGCCTGGTCTTCGGCGGAAGTGTTTTCGTGTTCGGTAGCCATTACATGTCCTCGGCGCAGCAAAAATTCATCGATAGAAGGGGCAGATCAGCGACGGTTGATCGGTTCGATCACTTGCAACGCCAGGTTGCCCTTGTGGGAACCGAGCTTGACCTTGAACGACGGCACGCCATTGGCGCGCATGATCAGCTCTTCCGGCAACTCCACGGGGATCACGTCCCCCGGTTGCATGTGCAAAATATCGCGCAAACGCAGCTGGCGACGGGCCACAGTGGCGCTCAAAGGCACGTCGACGTCCAGCAGGTCTTCGCGCAGGGCCTTGACCCAGCGTTCGTCCTGGTCGTCGAGGTCGGACTGGAAACCGGCGTCGAGCATTTCGCGCACCGGCTCGATCATCGAGTACGGCATGGTCACGTGCAGGTCGCCGCCACCGCCATCAAGCTCGATGTGGAAGGTGGAGACCACAATGGCTTCGCTGGGGCCGACGATGTTGGCCATGGCCGGGTTCACTTCCGAGTTGATGTACTCGAAATTGACTTCCATGATCGCCTGCCAGGCTTCCTTCAAGTCGATGAAGGCTTGCTCCAGCACCATGCGCACCACACGCAATTCGGTAGGGGTGAATTCACGCCCTTCGATCTTGGCGTGGCGGCCGTCGCCGCCGAAGAAGTTGTCCACCAGCTTGAACACCAGCTTGGCGTCGAGGATGAACAGCGCGGTACCGCGCAACGGTTTGATCTTGACCAGGTTGAGGCTGGTGGGCACATACAGCGAGTGCACGTACTCGCCGAACTTCATCACCTGCACGCCGCCCACCGCTACGTCTGCCGAGCGGCGCAGCATGTTGAACATGCTGATACGGGTGTAACGGGCGAAACGCTCATTGATCATCTCCAGGGTCGGCATGCGCCCACGGACGATGCGATCCTGGCTGGTGAGGTCATAACTTTTGACGCTGCCGGGTTCGGCAGCCATTTCGGTCTGTACCAGACCATCGTCGACGCCATGCAACAGCGCGTCGATTTCATCCTGGGACAGCAGGTCTTGCACGGCCATGTCGTGATCCTACTGCAATACGAAGTTAGTGAAGAGCGCCTGCTCGACCACGACTTTGCCGAGCTCTTTCTGGGCCACTTCCTGCACGCTGGCAGTGACCTTCTGGCGCAGCATTTCCTGGCCGACCGGGGTGGCCAGGCTGTCGAAGCTCTGCCCGGAGAACAGCATCACCAGGTTGTTGCGGATCACCGGCATATGTACTTTAAGCGCATCCAGGTCCGCCTGGTTACGCGCCAGCAAGGTGATGCTCACCTGCAGGTAGC
This sequence comes from Pseudomonas sp. PA-5-4B, assembly GCF_021606215.1. Classification (NCBI taxonomy): domain Bacteria; kingdom Pseudomonadati; phylum Pseudomonadota; class Gammaproteobacteria; order Pseudomonadales; family Pseudomonadaceae; genus Pseudomonas; species Pseudomonas sp. PA-5-4B. The sequence goes on from NZ_WKDB01000010.1 coordinate 8,461, forward strand.
GTTGGCGACCGTTCTGATTGTAGTTGGCGACAAAGGCCGGCAGCATCGGCTCGAAGATTGCCGGTTGCTTGACGTTAGTGGCGGTTTCGGCGGCGGGAGCCGGTTTGCTCGCGCTGCTGTGCATGATGTACCACGTGCCGCCAATCGAGGCGCCAATGGCCAGGAGCAGGCCCAGCACAATCAGCAGGATCAGCTTGAGCTTGCCTTTGCCTGCGGGTGGGGTTGCTGCTGCGTCGTCACTCTTCGCCATGCCAATAATCCGTCACTATTCGGGGATTCATAGATCTACGGGAAGGCAAGAGCAAGTGTTATGCCAGAGTTGTCTGGCAGTTGGGGAGAGAACTAACACCACAAACCAAATGTGGGAGCTGGCTTGCCTGCGATAGCGGTGGGTCAGTTAATACTTCTGTAACTGATGCACCGCTATCGCAGGCAAGCCAGCTCCCACATTGACCGCGTTTTTTGGCTCAAGTCAGGCGTAGTAATCGACGGCGCTGGAGCCGATCACGGTCTGGCTCACCGGCGCGACCGCCGCCGCCACTTCAGCAGCGTCACCCGCTTCCCCACCATCACCGCGCCCACCACTGCCGCTTATGCCGCGCGCCTGGTTCTGCTGCTGTTGCTCCTGGCCCTGCCCCTGCCAGCCACGGGACTGGTCGGACACATTGACATCCACCTGCCCCATGCCCTGCTGGGCAAACATCTCGCGCAAACGGCCGGACTGGCTTTCCAGCGCTTCACGTACCACGGCGTGGCCGCTCATGAAGTTGACCTGGGCTTGCTGGTCGGCGGTCATATTGACCTTGATATCCAGGCGCCCCAGTTCAGCCGGTTGCAACTGAATCTCCGCCGACTTGAGGTTGGCGCTGGACAGGTACATCACGCGGTTGACCACCTCTTCGGTCCAGCCGCTCTGGTGCATGGCCAATGGCGCATTGGCCACGGGCGGCAAGGCGTTCGCGGTTTTCGGCGTGGCAGCCTGGGTCAGCGCGGCCAGGCGGTTGGCGAAATCATCCACCCGCGTGTCGCTGCCGGCGTCTTTCAAATCCTTGAGGCCACCTTCGATCAGCCCACTGAAGGCCTTGTCGCCGCCCTGGTCAGTGCTGTCTTTGGTGGCTTGCTGGTCGACCATGTTGGCAAGACCTGCGGCAAAGTTCTGCGCGGCGGTTGGCTGGTCCTGAGCGGTGGTCGGCGCGGCTTTCTGTGGCGTCTGGCTGCTGGCCGACACATGGCCGCCCTGCTCCATGGCCAAGCGCACGGCCGGCATCGAATCCAGCGGATCGGCTTCAGGGTCGAAAGCCGGTTGCTTGGCGTCATCGGTGGCTGCAAGCGGCGCCGCGACCACCGGCTGGGCCGTGTCGTCATGGATGGCTACCGGCGCGGGCGTTGGCACCGGAACAGGCACCGGCGCAACAACGGCGACCAATGCCGGGTCGACCACCGGATCAGCCGGGGGCTGCTGCGCCACGGCCGGGTCGGCGGGCTTGTCGTCATCACTGCTGGCGCTGTCGTCAGCCTTGGCCGGCTTGGCAGGCAAGGGATTGCCGCTATCGGCAACCGCTGGCGTGCTGGCGGCAGGCTTGTCGTTGTTGGCGACCGGCTTGGTGTTGGTATCCGAAGGCTTGTCACGCGAGATTTTGACCGGAGTGTCATCGGTCTTCAGCGTGGGCTTGGGGCTTTGGTTGGCAAACACTTGAGCGAAACCAGGGCCCTTGTCCCGTGGGTCCGCGGCCGCTACAGGCGGTGTGGCGGCCGGCGCTTGAGGCTTGGCCGCAGCGGCAGCCTGAAGGAGCGAATTGGGGGCGACTGGCATAGTTAAAGGTCTCCACTGCATTGGGGGTCGGGGATGCAGTATCGGGAGATAGAGCAAGAGTCGGGCCAGGTTTGGTTTTTTGACGGTAGATCCATTGTGCTCTGTGGGAGCTGGCTTGCCTGCGATGCAGACACCTCGGTGTATCAGGCAAAACCAGTCGATGCCATCGCAGGCAAGCCAGCTCCCACATTTGGCCGAGACCGGCTTGGCGACTCAATTCAAAGCTGAAAGCGCTGCCTTTCCGACTCATACAGCGGCCGCACCAACGCAAACTCATGATCAATCTGATCAACCAGCGCACCCAAGTCCGCCGACAACTCGACAGACTCCACCTCCAGCCGCTGACACAACTGCGCCAACCGCACCGCCCCAAGGTTGCCACTGCTGCCCTTGAAGCTATGGGCAATCCGCCCCAACGCCTTGGCATCACCACGCGACTTGCGCAACGCTTCGACGCGCTTCTGTGAATCGTCCAGAAAAGTCTCCAGCAACTTCGGATATTCGCCTTCCATCACTTCCTGCAGGCCCGTCAACACAACAGGGTCCAGATGAGTCTCAAGCACTTGTTCGCTCCTTGATCAAGAATCGGCGGATTATGCCAGAGCCCCCCAGCAAAACTCCACGCACACACTGCGCCCGCCATCGGTCCAGCGTACATCGCTGCTCAGTTGCCGTACCAGGCTCAGCCCCCGGCCAGACAAACGGTCGATATCCAGCGGCCGCGCCAGCACCTGTTCCACGTCAAACCCTGGGCCACTGTCTTCGATGCGCAGCGTCATTTTGCCGCCCGTGGCAGTCGGCACCACCTGCACATGTACCCGCACATAACCGCTGTTCAACTGCGTCAGGCGCTCATTGCGCTGCCGGTAATACTCGGCAAATCCTTGGGCATCGCGCTTGAGTCGCGAATCCAGGCCCAGCACGCCATGCTCCAGCGCATTGGAATACAACTCGGCCATCACGCTGTACAGCGCCCCGCTTTGCCCACGCAGGCCATGAATCTCCAGCAGCAATTGCAACAGGTACGGCAACGGGTTGTAGCTTTTGAGCGTTCGCGCACGAAACTCGAAGCTCACCGACCAATCCAACGGGCACGACTGGCCACTGTCGGCATACAGCGGCTCAGCCGCCCGCGACGGCTGGCCAGGCTGCAAGGTGATCTCCACCATGCTGACATCATCGCGCGCCTCACCCCGGAACACCGCCAGGGCCTGCTCAATCTCCTCAAACAAGCGGTCAGGCTTGCGATTACTGGCAAATACCTGCTGCAAACGCGCCGCGCCAAATAACTGTTCACTGGCGTTGGCGGTATCCAGCACCCCATCGGACAACAAGAACACCCGGTCGCCCAAGGCCATGGGCCAGACTTCGGTGCTGTCATCAAACGCCTGTGCCGAAAGCACACCCAGCGGCAGGTGCCGGGATAACAAAGGCGTACGCTTGCCGGTGGCGATCTCATGCACATAGCCGTCGGGCATGCCGCCGTTCCATACCTCCACCACGCGCCGCTGGGTACTCAGGCACACCAGCGTGGCGCAGCAGAACATGTCCACCGGCAAGATGCGCTTGAGCTTGGCATTCATCTCGCGCAGGGTCTGCGCCAGGCCGTAACCCTTGGCGGTCATGCCGTAGAAGACTTCCGCCAGCGGCATGGCGCCCACCGCGGCCGGCAGGCCATGGCCGGTGAAGTCACCGAGCAGCACATGCATGTCGCCGGACGGCGTATACGCCGCCAACAACAGGTCGCCGTTGAACAGCGCATAGGGCGATTGCAGGTAACGAATGTTCGGCGCCGCATTGATGCAACCCGAATGCGCTACCTTGTCGAACACCGCCTTGGCCGCGCGTTGCTCATGCAACAGGTAATCGTGGTGCCGGGCGATCTGGTCGCGCTGGCGCAGCACCGTGGCCTGCAGGCGCCGCAGACGGTCCATGGCATTGATCTTGGCGGCCAGGATCAGCGGGTTGTAGGGTTTGGGCAGGAAATCATCGCCACCGGCATCCAGGCATTGGGCCAGGGCTTCGCTTTCGCGCAGCGAGGTGAGGAAGATGATCGGCACCAGCGCCTCACCCGCCAACTGTTTGATCCGCCGCGCCGCTTCAAAACCGTCCATCACCGGCATAAGGGCGTCCATCAACACCAGTTGCGGGCGCTCGCGGGTAAACACCTCGACGGCTTGTGCGCCATTGGTGGCGGTGAGCACCTGGTGGCCCTGACGCCGAATGATGGTCGACAGCAACAGCAAATCGGCGGCGCTGTCTTCGGCGATCAGGATCGTCAGTGGTTCAAGGACCGGGGCCAAGGAGCTCAACTGATGTCGAACAGTTTGTCGAAGTTGGAGATGCCGAGGATCTTGCGCACATCGGAGTTGCTGTTGATCACCTGCACTTCAGCGTCATCGCCGCCGGCATGGTCGCGCAATAGCAGGAGCATGCCCAGGGCCGAGCTGTCCAGATAGGTGGCTTCTTTCAGATCTACCACGTAGATGTCGGGCACCTTGTAGAACCGCTCGTAGGCATCGCGAAAGGTCTGGTGGCTTCCGAAATCGAATCGGCCTCTTACTTTAATGGTCAACTTCGTCCCATCCAGGGATACTTCTGACTCGACTGACATGTGACTGCTTCCTTGTCATTGCAATGTGCAACAAGGTTTAGCAGCTGAACCGGATCTGGGCAACACCGAGCACTCAATGTGGGAGCTGGCTTGCCTGCGATGCAGGCGACGAGGTGTATCAGTGATACAGCGGTGATGCTATCGCAGGCAAGCCAGCTCCCACAGTAGGCAAGTGGAAACTGTTAGTACTGTGACTGCCGTGGAAGTCGCTGTGATAGCTCATCGAGCAGCTTCTGCTCACGCTTGTCCTCAATCGCCCGCGCTTCGTCGATATAACGCTGCACCAGCTTGCGCAAGCCTTCGACCCGAGCGAACGCCGCTTGCCAAGCCTCACGGGCCTTATCGAGATTGTTCTGATGCCAGGCCAGGCTCTGGCGCTGCTGGCCCACAGCCGTCTCAAGCTGGTTAAGAAAGCCCTGGTAGCCCATCAACCACTGTCCGGACACACCCTTACTGCCACGCTCGATCCACTGCTGCTGATATTCGCCGCGAAAGCGCTCCAGGTCGCCCAGCTTGCTTTCCGCCAGGCGCACCTGACCCTGGAAGTAACCCAGGCGTTGCACGGCGGTTTTTTCGGCCTTTTCGGCCATGTCCACCACTGGGGCCAGGCGTGAAGAACGGGTGCTGGCCATGGCTTAACCGCCCGGCGCCGGAGCGAAGATCGAGCCCAGGTGAGCTTCGCTTTCGCCCATGCTGATCTTGTCGTTGAGCCCCTGGCGCAGGTAGCTCACCAGTTGCGGTTGCAGCGCGATGGCCAGGTCGGTTTCGCGATCACCACCGGCCACGTAGGCGCCGACGCTGATCAGGTCGCGGCTCTGCTGGTAGCGCGACCACAGTTGTTTGAAGTGCTGCGCACGGGCCATGTGCTCCGCGGTGACCACCGCCGGCATCACCCGGCTGATCGAGGCTTCGATGTCGATGGCCGGGTAGTGCCCTTCCTCGGCCAGGCGCCGCGACAGCACGATGTGGCCATCGAGCACGCCCCGCGCCGAGTCGGCAATCGGGTCTTGCTGGTCATCGCCTTCGGACAACACGGTGTAGAACGCGGTGATCGAACCACCACCAGCCTCGGCATTACCGGCGCGCTCCACCAGCTTGGGCAGCTTGGCGAACACTGAAGGCGGGTAGCCTTTGGTGGCGGGCGGTTCGCCGATGGCCAAGGCGATTTCCCGCTGGGCCTGGGCGAAACGTGTGAGCGAGTCCATCAGCAACAGGACGTTCTTGCCCTTGTCGCGAAAATATTCGGCGATACGCGTGCAGTACATGGCGGCGCGCAGGCGCATCAGCGGCGCATCGTCCGCAGGCGACGCGACCACCACCGAGCGTTTGAGACCTTCTTCACCGAGGCTGTGCTCGATGAACTCTTTCACTTCACGGCCGCGCTCGCCGATCAGCCCGACCACAATAATGTCGGCCTCGGTAAAGCGCGTCATCATGCCCAGCAACACCGACTTACCCACGCCGGTACCGGCAAACAGGCCCAGACGCTGGCCGCGACCGACCGTCAATAAACCGTTGATGCTGCGAATGCCCACGTCCAGCGGCACACTAATGGGGTTGCGGTTGAGCGGGTTGATGGTCGGGCCGTCCATCGGCACCCAGTCTTCGGCCTTCATGCCGCCCTTGCCGTCGAGTGCGCGGCCGGCGCCATCGAGCACGCGGCCGAGCATGCTCATGCCCATCGGCAGGCGGCCGGTGTCGGCCAACGGCACCACGCGGGCGCCAGGGGCGATGCCCGCCAGGCTGCCGACCGGCATGAGGAAAATCTTGCTGCCGGAAAAGCCCATCACCTCGGCTTCGACCTGCACCGGGTGGTAGCTGTCGTCGTTGATCACCAGGCAGCGGCTGCCCATGGCGGCGCGCAGGCCTTCGGCTTCGAGGGTCAGGCCGACCATGCGCAGCAGGCGCCCTTCGAGGATCGGCTGGCCGGGCAACTCCGTGACCTCGGCGTAGCCACCCAGGCGCTTGGCGAAGCTGGTGCGATCAAGGCGCATCGGTGGCGTCCAGATCAACGCTCAGGTCAGGTTCGGCGGGGTTCAACACCTGCTCATGCACCTGATCCAACAGCTTGGCCATGATCTGGCTGATGCGGGTTTCCACCGTGGCATCGATGCGGCTGTGTTCGGTTTCCACGCGGCAACCACCGGGCAACAACGCCGCGTCCTCGACGATGCGCCAGGTTTCTTCATGGCGCTCGCGCAGGGCTTTGACCTGTTCGAAATCCTGCGGGTTGATGTACAGGCGCACATTGCCCACGCCCAACGGCAGCAGCTTGAGGGCTTCGCGCATGACGCTTTCGATATGGCTGGAATCGAGCACCAGCTCGCGCTGGATGACTTGCCGGGCAATGTGCTCGACCAGGCCGACCATGGCTTTTTCGATCTGCGAGTCCTGCTCGGCAATCGGGTCGAACAGCGTACCCATCAGCCGCTCAAGGCTGGCGAGTTTGACGCCGAGCGCCTCTTCGGCTTCCTGGCGTACTTTGAGGGTAGTGCTGCGAAAGCCGTCTTTTTCGCCGGCCGCAAAGCCTTCGTTGTAGGCTTCCTGGCGGATGGCTTCCAACTCTTCAAGGGTCAGTGGCTGGACTTCATCCAGTGGCACTTCTTCCATCTCTACCGGCGTTTCAACCAACGGCTCGGGCTCAGGTTCCGGCACATGTGGATCGAAGCTGGGCAGCGACCAGATGTCGAACCCGCCGACATCCCGCGCGCGAATCAGATCGCTGGGCGTCTCATCTTTGTTCGACATGGGACGCGCCTTAGATCATTTCTTCGCCGCCCTTCCCACCGAGAACGATTTCTCCGGCTTCGGCCATACGGCGGGCAATGGTGAGGATTTCTTTCTGCGCGGTTTCGACGTCGCTGACGCGCACCGGGCCTTTGGCTTCGAGGTCGTCGCGCAACAGCTCGGACGCACGCTTGGACATGTTCTTGAAAATCTTCTCTTTGACGTTTTCGTCCGAGCCTTTGAGGGCCAGCACCAGCACGTCGGAGGAGACTTCGCGCAGCAACGCCTGGATGCCACGGTCATCGACATCGGAGAGGTTGTTGAACACGAACATGAGGTCTTCGATCTGGCCGGACAGGGTGTCGTCGATCTCGCGGATCGAGTCCATCAACTGGCCTTCGACCGAGCTGTCGAGGAAGTTCATGATGTCGGCCGCACGCTTGATGCCGCCCAAGGTGGTGCGCGAAGCGTTCGAGTTGCCAGAGAACTGCTTCTCCAGAATCGTGTTGAGTTCTTTCAGGGCCGCCGGCTGCACGGTGTTCAGCGACGACACGCGCAGGATGATATCCAGGCGTACTTTATGGTCGAAGTGGCCGAGCACTTCACCGGCCTGGTCCGGGTCGAGGTAAGCGACGACGATGGCCTGGATCTGCGGGTGCTCGTAGCGGATCACGTCGGCCACCGCGCGCGGCTCCATCCACTTGAGGCTGTCCAGGCCACTGGTGTTGCCACCCAGCAGGATGCGGTCGATCAGGCCGTTGGCCTTGTCTTCGCCGAGTGCCGAGGTGAGCATCTTGCGGATATAGCTGTCGGAGCCAACGCCCAGGCTGGTCTGGTCGCCGACGATCTCGACGAACTCACTCATCACCTGCTCGACTTGCTCGCGGTGCACATTGCGCATCTGCGCCATGGCCACGCCCACGCGCTGGACCTCTTTAGGCCCCATGTGGCGCAGCACTTGGGCAGCGTCGGTTTCACCCAGGGACAGCAGCAGGACTGCGGCTTTGTCGACCTTGGTGAGCTTGGCAACAGCGGCTCGATTATCACTCATCTGCGTTGATCCACTCTTTCACGACCTGGGCCACACGGCCCGGGTCTTCTGCTACCAGACTCTTGATTGCGTTCAACTGAGCGTCATAGCCTTCGCTCGGGCTTGGCAACAGGATGCTTTGCGGGCCGCCGAGGCTGACGCGGTCGTTGGCCAGTTCGCCGTCCAGGCCGCCCATGCCACCCAACTCGACGTCGCCACCGGCCAAGGCCAGCTGTTTCTTGCCGTTGCCGGTGATGTTGTTGAGCACCGGACGCAGCACGCCGAACACCAGCACCAGAATGAACAACACACCCAGCACTTGTTTAACGATGTCCCAGAACCACGGCTGCGTGTAGAACGCAGGGTCGGCGATCACTTCGGCGCGCTCGGCGGAGAACGGCATGTTGATCACGCTGACGCTGTCACCCCGGCTGGCGTCGAAGCCGACGGCGTCCTGCACCAGGCGCGTGAAACGGGCCAATTCATCAGTGCTCCACGGCGCACGGGTGACGGCGCCGTCAGCCGGGTTGACCTTGACCTGATCATCGACCACCACCGACACCGACAGGCGATTGATCTTGCCCTGCTGCTGCTTGGTGTGGCTGATGGAACGGTCGAGTTCGAAGTTCTTGGTCGACTGGTTACGCTTGTCCGCCGGGTACGGCGCGAGCATCGGCTGGCCGGTGGCCGGGTCCATGATCTGCTGGCCGTTGGCGTCCAACAATGGCTGCCCTGGCTGGATCGCGCCAGCCGTAGCGGCCGCGCCACCGGTGGTTTGTGGTGCAGTCGCCGGAGCCGGTGGCTGGTTGCTCAGGGCACCCGGCACACCTTGCGGGCCATTGCTGGCGGTGCGTTGTTCGCTGGTGGACTGCTCGCTGCGCAGCGCCGGTTGGTCGGGGTTGAACTGTTCGGAGGTCGACTCGACCGCGCTGAAATCCACGTCGGCGGACACTTCAGCCTTGTAGCGATCGTTGCCCAACACCGGTTGCAGGATGTTGTGCACGCGCTGGGTCAGCATGCTTTCCATGCGACGGCTGTAGTCGAACTGCTTGCCGGCCTGGGTCAGCGCGGAGTTCTCGGCCTGGTCGGACAGCAGGTTGCCCTTCTGGTCGACCACGGTGATTTGCGACTTGCTCAATTCGGGAACGCTGGTGGCCACCAGGTTGATGATCGCCAGTACCTGGCCAGGCTCCAGGGAGCGGCCGGAAAACAGTTCAACCAACACCGAAGCACTGGGCTTGCGTTCGTCACGCACGAACACCGAGCTTTTCGGGATCGCCAGGTGCACGCGGGCGCCCTTGACGTTGTTCAGGCTGCTGATGGTGCGCGCCAGCTCGCCTTCCAGGCCACGCCGATAACGGGTGGCTTCCATGAACTGGCTGGTGCCCAGGCCCTGGTCCTTGTCGAGGATTTCAAAACCGATATTGCTGTCAGACGGCGTTACGCCGGCTGCAGCCAGCTTCATGCGCGCACGGGCCACGTCATCAGCCTTGACCAGCAAGGCGCCGGAGTTGGGCTCCACGGTGTAGGCGATGTCGGCGGCGGCCAGGGTTTCCATGATCTGCTTGGAATCCATGCCGGCCAGGCTGCCGTACAGCGGGCGGTAATCAGGTTGTTGCGACCACAACACCACGGCAAAACCAATCGCCACACTGGCGGCCAGGCCGACCATCAGGCCCACCTGACGCAGCATGGTCATTTCCGAGAGGTTTTCCAGGAACGACAGGCCAAACAGCGGCGGCTTGCCGTCTGCCTTGGCGGGTACGTTGTCGGAGACTGCTTCTGCCATGACTTAAATCTCGTCCTTAAACCGGCATCTGCATGATGTCTTGATAAGCCTGAACCAGCTTGTTACGCACTTGGGTCAAGGCTTGAAAGGAAACGCTGGCCTTTTGCGAGGCGACCATCACATCGGTGAGGTCCACGCCGCTCTTGCCGATCTCGAAGGCGGTGGCCAACTGACTGGAGGCTTGCTGGGTGTCGCTGACTTTGTTGATTGCCTGACCGAGCATGTCGGCAAAACTGCTTTGGCCCAATTCCGGCGCTGGCGCGACGGATTTCGGTTGAGCCATGGCATCCATTTGCATGGAGCGCATATCCAACATCAACCGATTGAACTCAATACCCTGGCTCATGACCTTCTCTCTCCGACGACCCGCAATTTTTTGACACTACGCAGCGGTTACTACGGGTGGTAGCAACAAGGGTGCCAGCTCCGTGGCAATTCGTAAGAAAAGGCGACAAACCCTGTCAGCCCAAGAATTTTTCAGGTGGCGAAAAGGTAGGCTTCCACGTCCATCCCGGCGTCGCGCATCTGCGCCAGCTTGTAGCGCAGGGTGCGCGGGCTGATGCCCAGGCGCTCAGCGGCCTCTTTGCGGCGGCCGCGCTCGGCACGCAAGGTGTCGATGATCATCTGGAATTCGCGGCGGCGCAGGTCGTCGCCCAGGGCACCGCCGGACTCGGTTTCGGCAGCCGCCACAGGTGCGGGCGCCAGGCTCGGCAACGGCGCGCTGCCATTGCCCATGGCCAGGCAGAAGTCTTGCGGCTGGATCAAGCCGCCCTGCTGCAAAATCAGCGCGCGCTGGATGGCGTTGTCCAATTCGCGCACGTTGCCGGGCCATGGGTAGCTGATCAGGCAAGCCTGGGCCTCAGCCGACAACCGCGCCTGGGCGTGCTTCATTTTTTTGACGTGGTTGTTCAGCAGGCGCTCGGCCAGCGGGATGATATCCGCCGGGCGCTCGCGCAACGGGCGCCAGGCCAGCGGGAATACGGATAGCCGGTAGAACAGGTCTTCACGAAAGCGCCCCGCCGCCACTTCGCCCGCGAGGTCGCGGTTGGTGGTGGCAACCACGCGGATATCCAGCTGGATCGGCTTGCGTGCGCCCACACGCTCAACCTCACGCTCCTGCAATACCCGCAGCAGCTTGGCTTGCAGGCCCAGGGGCATTTCCGAGATTTCGTCGAGCAGGATGGTGCCGCCGTCGGCCTGTTCGAACTTGCCGGCCTGGGCCGCGATGGCGCCGGTGAACGAGCCTTTTTCATGGCCGAACAAGGTGGCTTCAAGCATGTTGTCGGGGATGGCCGCACAGTTGATCGCGATAAAGGGTTGTTTGGCGCGGCTCGATTGCTGGTGGATATACCGCGCCAGCACTTCTTTACCGGTGCCGGACTCGCCGGAGATCAGCACGGTGGAATCGCTACGCGCCACACGCGCTGCCAGTTCCAGCAACTGTGCGCTGGCCGGCTCAAAGGCAATAGGGCCTTCGCCTTCAGCATTCGAAACAACGCCGAGTGCATGCCGGGCAACCAGCTCGATCAGGGCTTTGGGTTCAAAGGGTTTGACCAGGTAATCCGCCGCGCCCTGGCGCATGGCGTCCACCGCCCGCTCCACGGCGCCATGGGCGGTCATCAGCAACACCGGCAGTTGTGGCTGGCGCGCGCGCAGCAGGCCGAGCAACTGGTGGCCGTCCATGCCGGGCATGTTGACGTCACTGACCACCAGGCTGAAAGACTCCTGCTCGACCGCCTCCAAGGCTTCCTCGGCAGAACCGACCGCCCGGTAGTCATGGCCCGCCAACAGCAGCGTGTCAGCCAATGCTTCACGCAGGGCACGATCGTCTTCGACCAATAAAACCTTGATAGCCATAGTCCTTTTACTCCGCGCTTACCGTGCTGGAAAACAGCGGCAAGGTCATCAATGCACAGGTGCCACGCCCCAACCGGGAGTGCAGCTGCAATTCTCCCTGATGCGCACGCGCCACGGCCTTGACCACGGTCAGGCCGAGGCCGGTGCCGTTGGTCTTGGTGGTAAAAAACGGTTCGCCCAGGCGTTGCAGCACACACGGCTCAATGCCGCTGCCGCTGTCGCTGATACACAGGCGCAGGGTTTGCTCGCGGGTGTACAGGTGCACCTTGAGCCGCGCCCCGGGCAGGCTTGCCTGGGTGGCGTTTTCGATCAGGTTGAGCAAAGCGCCGACCAGGGTGTCGCGGTTGCACAGCAACTCGCCCTGGTGGCTGTCGCACTGCCAACGCACCTGGGCGTCCTGGATATGGGTGGCCGCCGCCGCTTGCAGCGACTGCATCAACATAGCCGGCGTAACGCGGTCGGTCAGCGGCAATTCGCCGCGGGCAAACACCAGCATGTCGCGCACCTGGTGCTCCAACTCATGCAGGCGCTCTTTAAGGCGGCCAGCAAAACGTTGGTGGGTGGCGGCCGGCAATTGCTCATCAGTCAAATGACTGGCGTAGATCAGCGCCGCCGACAACGGCGTGCGGATCTGATGCGCCAAAGAAGCAACCATCCGCCCCAACGACGACAAGCGCTCATGGCGCGCCAGTTGGTCTTGCAGGTGACGGGTTTCCGTCAGGTCGTTGAGCAGCACCAGTTGGCCAGGCTCGGCGTCCAGGGAACGGGTGGCGATGGACAGACGGCGGCCGTCCTTGAGGGAGATTTCGTGGCCGTCGTCTTCACGGGGGGCGAAGCAACGGGCGATGACTTCCCGCCATAACTCGCCTTCCAGCGGCAGGCCGAGCATGTCGACGGCAGCCGGGTTGGCTTCACGCACGCGGCCCTGATCATCAATGACGATCACGCCACCGGGCAGCAGCGACAGCAGGTTTTGCAGACGGTTGGCCAGGCGCTCTTTCTCGGCCAGCTCTTGCATGCGCTGGGCACTGACCACCGCCAGTTCGCCTTTAAGCTCGGAAACCCGCGCCTCCAGCAAGCTGTAAGAGTCAGTCAGTTGGCTCGACATCTGGCTGAACTGCGAGAACGCCTGCTCAAGACCCTGCCGGGTAAGCGGCTCTGCAGACGGAACGAGCCCCGGGATAGCAGGGGCTGTAGAAAGTTGGGCGGCGTGGGGCATCATGCTCTCTCGCTTGGCTGACCGTCAGTTAAACGGAACGTTGCGAGGGCTATAGCAATACCCGTGCCGAAAAAAAACTACTGATATTTCAGTAGCTTAAAAAACAGGCGTCAATCATCCGCCTGTTCATCCCCTTCCCGGCGGCTCATACCGTACTTGCGCATCTTCTCAACCAAGGTGGTTCGACGGATACGCAAGCGCTCGGCGGCACGGGCGACAATGCCGTTGGCATCGTCCAGCGCCTGCTGGATCAGGCCTTGTTCGAGGCTACCGAGGTAGTCCTTCAAGTCCAGGCCTTCGGGCGGCAGCATGGCGGTGGAGCCGAAGTCCGGCGTGTGGCCGTTGATGGCCACGCGCTCTTCGAGGTCGGTGCGCAGGCTGTCGACCAGTTGCTCGTCTTCGTCGTCGACGTAGCGAAATTTCTTCGGCAACTCGACCACGCCGATCACACCGTAGGGGTGCATGATCGCCATGCGCTCCACCAGGTTGGCCAGCTCACGCACGTTGCCCGGCCAGCCGTGGCGGCACAGGGACATGATCGCGGCGGAGTTGAAGCGGATCGAACCGCGCTTTTCGTGCTCCATGCGCGAGATCAACTCGTTCATCAGCAACGGGATGTCTTCCACGCGTTCGCGCAGCGGGGCCATCTCGATGGGGAATACGTTGAGGCGGTAGTACAGGTCTTCGCGGAAGCTGCCGACCTCGATCATGCTTTCGAGGTTCTTGTGGGTGGCCGCGATGATGCGCACGTCGACGCTCTGGGTCTTGTTGCTACCCACGCGCTCGAAGGTGCGCTCCTGCAACACGCGCAACAGCTTGACCTGCATCGGCAGCGGCATGTCGCCGATTTCGTCGAGGAACAAGGTGCCGCCGTTGGCTAGCTCAAAACGCCCGGCACGGCTGGTGATCGCCCCGGTAAAGGCGCCCTTCTCGTGGCCGAACAGTTCGCTTTCGAGCAGCTCTGCCGGGATCGCCCCGCAGTTGACCGGCACGAAAGGCCCGTCGCGGCGCTTGGAGTGGTAGTGCAGGTTGCGGGCGACCACTTCCTTGCCGGTGCCGGATTCGCCAAGGATCAGCACGCTGGCGTCGGTGTCGGCGACTTGCTGCATCATCTGGCGCACGTGCTGGATCGCACGGCTGGTGCCGACGAGGCTGCGGAACAGGTTGGGTTCACGGTGACGGCCGCGCTCGCGGGCCTGGTCGTACATCTCGCGATAGACCTGGGCACGGTGCAGCGAATCGAGCAATTTGCTGTAGCTGGGCGGCATTTCCAGGGTTGAAAGCACGCGGCGGCGCTGGTCTTCCGGCAGGTCCACGGAAGAAATATCGCCCATCAGCAACACCGGAAGGAACTCATCCCAGGTCGACAGTGTCTTTAACAGGCCCAAAATGGCGCCAGGAGCATTTACCGTCCCGATCAGCACACAGATAACTTCACGGCTCGACGACAAAGAGCTGACCGCCTGCTGCCAGTCATGGCTGCCGCAGGGTAAATTTTCTTCACCGAGAAAATTTAAAATCACCGCTAAATCGCGGCGGCGGACGCTATCGTCATCAATCAGCAGAATTTTGGTTTCACGCCACATGCAATAGCAACTTCCCTAGTAAAACTTCCTGCCCCAGAGTGAGGGCAATCGAGACGCCTGTAGGACTTCATACCTTACTGACGCCTGAAATCTGAAAACAGCACTAGTTAAGTCAAAAATACGAGCACAGTCAAATATATGACGCGCTGTTCGGATTAACTGAGCCAGTTCAGCCGAACAGATGGTAAACCTTTGACGCACTTTGCGCGCGGTTGATCTGCGACATCTCTTCGAAAATCGCCTGGCGCTCGCCGGTCGTCACCTCCAGCAACTGCTGATACACCGCCAGCAAACTCTCCAGCTTCTCCCGCAGCGCATCCTCGTCCACCGGCGCGTTATTGAGCGCCTCGTCGATGACCGCGCGGCACCCCATGTCCAGTTCGCCGATGGCGTCCCAGTTACGTTGCGCCAATGCGTCGACCAAGGCTTCGCGGGTCTCGTCAATCCGTTGCAGGGCGTGGCTCATGACATCATCCTCAGGCCAAAGGCCTACAGTGTTGCAATACCGTCCCAGCCTTCCTTGAGCGTAATCATCAGGCCGGCTACTTCATCGATCATGCTGACATCGCTCTTGCTGTTGGCTTCAAGCAAACGCGTGGTCATGTAGGCATACAGGTTATCGAGTTGCTGCAACGCGGCCGGATCATCGGTTTTTTCCGGGTTCAGGCCATCACGCAGGCCGATCAGGATGTCGATCGCCTTGCCCAGCAGCAAACCCTTCTGCGCGATATCACCACGAGCCATGGCGCCCTTGGCCTGAGCCATGCGGTCCAGCGCGCCTTCCATCAGCATCTGCACCAGACGGTGTGGGCTGGCTTCGGAGACCTGGGCATGGGAATTGACCTTCTGGTATTGGCGAAGGGCTCTCATGGGATTCATGTTTCTACCTCGTGACAGGCAACAGCTAAATTAGGATGGGCTCTGACTAATATGTCGACGGGATGACAAAAAACTTTAATCCGGCGATCTGCTCAAGGCCGTGCCCGGTGCAGGAGCACCGGGCGGCGCCAGCCGGAATCAACTGTCCGAATTCGACTTGTTCAGCGCGTTGAGCGTGGTCATGACACTGGAGCGCTGGCTGGTGAGCTGGGCGACCAGGTTGTTCATGGTGGTGTACTTGGCGGTCAGGCTGGTCTTGAGGGCAGCCATACGCGCGGTCAGGGTGTCCTGCTGGTTTTGCAGGTCCTTGAGGTTGTTCGACAGCGTGGTCGAACGGGTAGCCAGTACACCGGTGTTGCTCAGGGCAAAGCTGTCGGTCGCGGTTTTCATGCGGGCGAGCAGGCCTTTGTCACCGTTGAAGATACCGCCGATATCGGTGGGGTTGGTGGCGACGGCCGCGCTGAAGATTTTGTCGTCAATGCTCAGCTTGCCGGTGGTCTGATCGGTGTTCACACCAAATTGAGCCAGGGACTTCAACGTGCCCGAGCCACCCAACGCGTTCAGCTCGCTACGCAGCGCCTGCTGCAGGGAGCGCATGGTGGCATCGCCAGTCAGCGCAGAAGGCGTGGTCGAGCCATCGGCATTGGTGGTGACTTTGGTTTCGGTGCCGATCGCGGTCATCAAGGCGTTATAAGTGTCGACGAAGCCTTTAACCGAACTTTTGAGGGTGTCGTTGCTGCGGGTGACCGTGATGGTCGAGGCGATACGCTTGGACGGGTCGGTGACACCAGTTGGCAACGGCGACACAGCCGTCAGCTTGATGCTCACACCACTGATTGCTTCAGTCAGGGTATTGCTCTTGGACTCTTGTGAAGTACCGTCAATGGTGTACTTCGCGTTTTGCGGTGGGTCACCCACCACCGCGGCCCCAGCTTGCAGGCCAGAGTTACCGCCCAAGGTAATGTCGGTACCAGCGCCGGTATTGGTCGAGGTCACGACCAGACGTGAACCGGTGGAGTCAGTCAGGATGTTGGCACTCAGACCCGCGCTGCTGTACTGCGCGTTGATCGAGTCACGCACCTGCTGCAAGGTTGCGCCCGGTGGAACACTCACCCCGTAACTCTGACCAGACTGGGAAATTTCCAGGGTCGTAGCGGCAGTGCCGGCATTGACGACAGTCTTGGCCCCACCTGGGTAATTTTGGGTAGCGATCTTCGAGGCAGTCGCCAACTGGTTGACCACCAGCTGATAACTGCCGGCCGAAGCACCAGCGCCCAAAGTGACCGTGGACACGTTGGCATCCGAGGTGGTCGCCGTCAGGCCACCAATACTGGCGTCCTTGGCCATGTTGTCCATGGCGCCACGAAACGCATCCAATGCCGCTTGAATCTTGCCGATCGAGGACAGTTGGGCGGTCTGCGTCTGCGTCTGTTTGTTGATCTGCGACTGCTTGGGCGCTTGTTCAGCGTTCACCAAGGCCGTAACGATCGACTCGGTATTAATCCCCGTAACCGGGCCGCTTACCGTGATATCACCCATGACACTTCTCCTGATCGGGGCTGGCGCTTTATTGACGGACGACGCCTCAAGCAGCTACAGCAACAAAATTCATGCCAGCTCAGACTTTCGCGTCAAACAACACGTTGCTGGCGTCGTGAAGGCTTTGTGCGAGTTTCAATGCAGTTTCCGACGGGATCTGACGAATGACTTCGCCACTGTCGGTTGCAATCACCTTGACCACCACCTGATGGGTGGAGTCATCGATGGAAAATTCCAGGTTGCGCTGGGCAGCCTGAACGAAGTTGCGAATATCCGTAACGGCCTGTTCGAGGTCGGACGGTTTCGAGTCTTGCTGGGGTTGAACCGTGGCCAGCGCGGGGTCTACCTTGGTTTTCTGCAGGCCGTTGTTCACGGGGGCAGGCGCGCTCTGCGGCGCCACTGCCGGATAAGACAGGTTCAGCTTCACACTCATGTCCATGTCCAATCTCCTCATCACGCAAAAGACGAAAGGGCACGTAAACGCGCCCTTCCGTCATTCATCTGCCGATGGCTATTACTGAAGCAGCTTCAGTACAGCGGATGGCAGTTGGTTGGCCTGGGACAGGATCGCAGTGGAAGCCTGTTGCAGGGTTTGTTGCTTGGTCAGCTGAGCAGTTTCAGCAGCGTAGTCAACGTCCTGGATCTGACCGCGAGCGGCGCTGGAGTTGTCGGCAATGCTCTGCAGGTTGGCAACGGTGTTGTCGAAACGGTTCTGAACAGCACCCAGGCCGGCACGCTGGGAGTCGATGTCGGAGATCGCTTGAGTGATCACGTCGATCGAGTTCTGTGCGTTGGCAGCAGTGGTGATGTCAGTGTTGTTAACGGTGGTTTTGGTGGAGTTGGCAGCAGTACCAGCGGCTGCGAACAGACCGGTCACACCTGCACCGCTCAGCGAGTAGCTGCTGGAGGAGTTCAGGGAAACAGCACCAGTAGCGATGATCGCGGTGTTAGCCAGAGCAACGGCAGTACCGGCGGTACCAGTACCGTCCAGGGTAGCAACCTTGACACCTGCGATAGCACCGGCGTCACCAGCGTTGAAGGTCAGGTTCTCACCGGTGTCGGACTTGACCGACAAGGCTTGGGTGGTCGAATCGTAGTTGACGCTGATGCCCAGCTTGGCAGCGTTGGACTTCAGTTGGTCAGCCAGGTCGGAAGTGCTGGTCACACCAGTGAACTGCACTGCAGTACCGCTGCCCACTTGCAGGGTGAAGTTGGCGCTGGCCGGAGTAGCAGCAGCAATGGCAGTGGCGTCAACGGTGAACTGTGCAGTGGTGCTGGCAGTAGCAGCCAGGCCGCCTACAGCGCCGTTCATCTGAGCAGCGATCTGCTTGGCGGAAGCGCCGGCAGCGATGGTCAGGGCCTTGGACTGGCCACCACCGGTAACGGTGATTGCGCCGCCGGCAACGCCTGTTGCACTTGGAGCAACGCCTTGGCTTTTCAGCTGCTGCGAACCAATGTTGTTGGCTGCAACGTTACCGATGCTCATGTCGATGGTCTGGTTGGCGTTGGCGCCGACCTGGAACGACGTAGTACCGAAAGAACCGTCCAGCAGGTTCTTGCCACCGAAGGTGGTGGTGGTAGCGATACGGGTCAATTCAGCAGTCAGGGCTGCGTATTGAGCCTGGTTCGACTTACGGTCTTCAGCGCTTGGCGAGCCGTTAGCGGATTGCAGTGCCAGGGTACGCATGCTTTGCAGGATGTTGGTGGACTGCTGCATTGCGCCTTCAGCGGTCTGAGCAATCGAGCTGCCGTCGTTGGCGTTTTTGATTGCAACGCCCAGGCCGTTGATCTGGCTGGTCAGACGGTTGGAGATTTGCAGGCCGGCCGCATCGTCTTTGGCGCTGTTGATACGCAGGCCGGAGGACAGACGCTGCATGGAGGTTTGCAGGGCGCCGGAAGCCTTGTTCAGGTTGTTCTGAACGGTCAACGAAGCAAGGTTGGTGTTTACTGTTAAAGCCATGACGAAATCCTCGTGGGTGGTGTACTGCGGCTTCCGGCCCTGGCAACCGCCGGGTGTGGCCTAGAGAACCTTCGTAATAGTTATCGTCGTGAAAGCAGGTTGCTTGAGGACTTTTTTGATTTTTTTTACTAGCACGGGGCCACCCTTTGTAATTCAAGGGCTTAAAGCGGCTGAAAAGTCCTGAATTCATGGGCCGCTGACATCTTGGGGCTGCTGCGCAGCCCAACGCGGGGCAAGCCCGCTCGCCACAATAAAAAACGCCCAGGCTTTTTGAGCCTGGGCGTTTTTGTGCGCAGCCTATTAGAGCGTTACGGGCGATAGAGAATCGCCGAGCCCCACGACAGGCCCACGCCGAAACCGCTGATGGCAACGCGCTTCCAGTCGGCGTCCATCATGTGCTTTTCCAGCAGCAACGGAATGCTCGACGACACGGTGTTGCCGGTCTCGACCATGTCCTTGATGAACTTCTCTACCGGGGCCTCTTCGAAACGCCGGGCAACCGCGTCGACAATCGCCGCACTGCCCTGGTGGATGCAGAATGCGTCGATTTCGTCAGCTTTGAGGTCCGACTCATTGAGCAGCTCGTGCAAATGTGCCGGCACCTTGAGCAAGGCAAAGTTGAACACCTGGCGGCCGTTCATGAAAAACACGCCATCACTTACCTTCAAATGCGGCGCGCCGGAACCGTCGGTGCCGAACTTGGACTTGCCCAGCAACCACGGCGCGTCTTCACCCATCCAGGTGGCGGTGGCGGCATCGCCGAACAGCATGGTGGTGTTGCGATCTTCCGGGTCGACGATCTTCGAATACGGGTCGGCGGTGATCAACAGGCCATTTTTCAGGCCGGTGGCTTCCATGAAGCCCTTCATCGCATAGATGCCGTAGACGTAGCCCGAGCAGCCCAGGGAAATATCAAACGCAGCCACGTGGGTGGGCAGGCCCAGCTTGTCCTGGACGATGGCGGCGGTGTGGGGCAAACCCTCTTCGTCGCCGTTTTGCGTCACAACGATTAGCGCGTCGATGGATTCGCGCTTCAAATCCGGGTTGGCCGCAAACAAGGCGTTGACTGCCTCGACACACAGATCAGAGGTTTCCTGCGCAGCATCCTTGCGCGGCAGGAACGCCGAACCGATCTTGCCGATGATGAAATCTTCATCCTTGGCGAATTTGGCGCCCTGGGCGTAGTTATCAACCCCGTCTGCCGGCACGTAACTGGCGATGCTTTTTATGCCAATCATTGTGGCTTCCCAATACTAAATAGCTGGATAACACCCCTCGGGCTTGGCCGGGAGCGCTGACAATAAAGGGGATAACCCCATGAAAATATCGCTGAAAGCCGCCGCGTAAAGACTCGCAAGCGACTTATCCTTTTCACACGATACAGTGAAGATGCCCTTTATGACTCACAGGTCACTCAATTTTGTGCGCTTTATGCAAAACCCGGCAACATTCACGGCACCAGAAACGACAACGGCCCACCCTGTTGCCAGGGTGGGCCGTGTGTAGGACTGCCGATTACATGCGGCTGAACAGGCTCAACTGGGAGATTTTCACAAAGGCCAGTTGCGAGGCTTGCAGCATGGTTTGCTGCAAGGTCAGGTCAATGGCGGCCTGCCCCATATCGACGTTGGCCAATGAGGACATGGTCGATGTGTTGGCCAGGCCCAGGCTGGTGTTTTCCTGGCCTTGGATATCCAGGGCATTCTGGCGCGCACCGATGGAGCCGCGCACCTGGTTGATCTGTGCGTCGGCATTCGACAGGTTGCCGATGGTGGTGTTAAGCACATCCTTGAGCTTGTTCATAGCCACCGGGTCGCCATCGGCCGGGGTCTCCAGCGCCTTGCGCAGCTGGCCCAAGGTATCCAGGGCGTTCATGTTCTTGTTGCTGGTGGCACTGAGCGAAAACTGATCACCGGCCCCCGGCGTACCGCTTACATCGAAAGTTACCCCGGCGGCGGTGATCGATGTCGCGCCGGTGGCCATGGTACCTGTGGCAATCGATTTGCTGTCGGCCGTATAGGGCTGGGCATAAACCTCGTAGGCATTGCCGCTGGTGAACTTGATCACCGCCCCCGAGTTGGGAAAGGTACTGGCGTAGGCCGCCTGATCCGTGACGCGGCCACCGGTCAGCTGCGCCGTGGACGGATTGCTCGCCGTACGCGAAC
This sequence comes from Pseudomonas sp. PA-5-4B, assembly GCF_021606215.1. Classification (NCBI taxonomy): domain Bacteria; kingdom Pseudomonadati; phylum Pseudomonadota; class Gammaproteobacteria; order Pseudomonadales; family Pseudomonadaceae; genus Pseudomonas; species Pseudomonas sp. PA-5-4B. Next base: position 29,639 of record NZ_WKDB01000010.1, read on the forward strand.
TGCTGAAGGTGTCCGGCTTGCTTTCCAGCGTAAACGCCTTGCCCGCCACCAACGCATCAGACGGCGCACCCGTGGCAACATCCGGCCCCAGGTTCAGGCTGATATCGAACTTCACGCCGCGCAGGTTAACGCTGGAAGCGCCTTCCTTGGTGGCATCAAAGGTGCCGTTACCGGTGATCTCCGAGGTAACGTCATTGCCGTCCTTGTCGGTCACGCTGTACTGGGTGCTGCTGGCGAAGGTCAGCTTATACGGCTGGCCGTCGGCAAAACTCTTGGTGTACGCGGTGCCGGACGTGACCAGGCCTGCCGAGATCGCGACTTTGCCGTCATTCACAGCCGGTGGCAAAATCGAGGTCTGCGTGCGACCGGTATTGGAGGAGCTCTCCAGCAGGGTCTTGCCGGTATCACCCATGGCGACCGTCAGGTTGCTCGAGACCTGCAGGCTCAGCGGTGTTTCGTCGCCCTGATAAGTGTAGGTACCATCGTTATTGCGACTGTAGGGCGGCGTATCGGTCTTGGCCCCAGAGAACATGTAGTTGCCACTGGAATCCTTGGAGTTGAGCAGGCCCAACACATGGTCCTCAAGCGCACCGACCTGGGCGGCAATCGCCTTGCGATCATCATTGCTGAGCTTAAGGTTACCGGCCTGCAACGCCAGACCGCTGGCGGTTTGCATAGCCAGGCTGATGCTGGCAAGCACGCTTTCTTCATTATTCAGCGAGTTCTGCAAAGTCGTAATGTTGCCGTTGTACTGCCCCAGCATGTCTTTCTGCTGCTGCAACATCAGCAATTGGGCAGCAGCCACCGGGTCATCGGACGCGGTTTGCACACGCACACCGGAACTCGCCTGGTCCTGGGCCTTCACCACACCCGAATAGTTGTCCTGATACTTGCTGGAGCTGGTGTCGAAATACTGCTGTGTAGAGATACGCATCGTTCCAGACTCCTTTAAAGGGCGTTGATCAGTGTGCTGAAGGTTTCCTGCGCAGCCTTGATGATCTGCGACGACGCGGTGTAGTACTGCTGGAACTTGATCATGTCGCCCGCTTCCTCATCCAGGTTGACCTGGGACACCGAGTTGCTGGCCGCCTTGTTCGCCGCCAGCAAGGCGCCGGTGGCGGTGCTGTCGGTGTTGGCCTGGGCGGCCTTGGAGCCAACCTGGGACACCAGCCGGCTGTTGGCACTGACCAGGCTGACACCCGCATTCCCGTCCACCGCACCCACCGTGGCCTTGGTCTGCAACCCCAGCAGTTCCTGGGCGTTACGGCCATCGGAGGTGGCGCCGCTGTTGAACGAAAAGGTGGTGCTGTCGCCGTTGGCCGGCGAACCGGACACGGTGGTGTCAAAGCTGAAGCTTTTGCCGGGGATCAACGCACCGCCGGCATCACGCATCGGCACGTTCACACTGATCTTGTTGCCCTGGCCCGGAATGATGGTGCCGGTGCCGATCGGGTTGCCCTGGGCATCACTGATCGCATAGGACTGGGTGCCGTCCGCCGCCGGCTTGCCGAACACCATTTTCACCGGCATCGAGTTTTCGATCCCGGTTCGCAATTGCGCAGTCGCGGCGCCGCCGTCGATATCGATCGGCACGGTCAAGGTCGGCTGGGTGAACGTACCGGTGCCGGTATTGGTCTTGCTGGCATTGCCGGCCAAGGGCGCGGCGAAGGCGAGTTTGTTCGGGTCTTTGAGGTCGACACTGATGCCGCTGGCGCCATTGGCCGTCGGGCTGACCTTGAAGCTGTCGCCGGCCGCCACCGGTCCCTTGCCGTTCAAGGCCAGGGTGAAGCCGTCAATCACCGGCGGTGGCGTGGTGGTGGTGTCGAACGAGCCCATGGCTTTGCCGTCGGAGCGCACCACGTTGTATTGATTGCCGCTGGTGAAGGTCACCTTGTAGTCGAAGGTCGACAGCTTGCTGCTGTCGGCAATCGTCACGTTCAGGTTGCCCGAGCCTGCACTGTTACCGGCGGCCGCCTGGCTACGCTGGGAAATCGCCGCAGCGCTGTTGATGTCGCCAAACAGCGAGGAGCCAAAATCGCTGTTCAGGTCCAGGCCCTGGCCCAACTGGCTGTTAACGCTGTCGGCCGTGGCAATGGCGATGCGTCCCAGGTCGTTGATGGCGGGCATCAGCGCATCACTGCGATAACGCAACAGGCCGCCAATGCTGCCGCCACTGACCACATTGCCGATGTCCATCGGCGTGTCGCCCATGTTCAGCTGAATGGTGTACTGGCTGTTGTCGTTCTTGCTCGGCACCGCCGAAATGGTATTGGCAACGCTGCCTTCTACCAGCGATTGGCCGGTGCCGGTGGTGATGCTGAACTGGCCGTTCTTTTCGGTGGCCGTCACGCCGATCAGCTCATTGAGCGAACGCACCGCCTCATTGCGCGCATCCAGCAGGTTGGCCGGCGCACTGGTCGAAGAACCCTGGGCCGTGGCAATTTGGCTGTTGAGCGAGGCAATCGACGAAGTCAGTTTGTTGACCTGGTCACTCATGGTCTGCAACTGACCGTTGATGCTTTCTTTCTGCTGGGTCAACTGCGTGGAAATCGCGTTGAAGCGGTTGCTCAACGTTTGGGCGTTGGTGATCAGCAACTGCCGCGCGGACACGTCGCTGGGCGTGGCCGCGGCGTTCTGCAAAGAGGCAAAAAACGCGCTGAGCACGGCCGACATACCCGTGGACTTGTCCGACAGGGTCTTGTCGATGGCGGCGGCCTGGCCCGCGTAGGCGTTGGCATCGCTGTTAAGAGCGGTGCTGCTCTGGTAGGCAGCGCCCAAGAAGTCGTTATAAATGCGGCGCACATCCGCAAGCGTTGTACCACTGCCGATAAACACGCCGCCATACTGGTTGCTGGCGCTGGCATTCTGGGTGGTCTGCTGGCGCGAGTATCCCGGGGTATTGACGTTGGCAATGTTGTTACTCAAGACCGACAACGAGCCTTGAGCGGCATTGAGTCCTGACATCCCGATACTGAGCAAACTCATGATTCAGACCTTATAAATGTGTGGTTGCGCCAGCGGCAGCGAAATTCTGGTAACTGTTCATCGTTTTGGCGATCTGCGAAATCTTGCTGGCGTAGTCCGGGTCGGTTGCATATCCGGCTTTTTGCAACTCGCGTACAAACTGTTCCGGGTTGTCGGCTGATTTCACAACTTCTTTATAGCGATCATTGCTTTGCAGCAATGTCACGAGGTCGTGGAAGCTGTCCTGGTAGGAGTTGTAGGAGCGAAATTGCGCCGTTTCCTTGACCATCGACCCATCACGAAACTCGCTGGTGATTGCACGCGCCTGGCCGCCCTGCCAGCTCTGCCCGGCCTTGATGCCGAACAGGTTGTGGCTGCTGCTGCCGTCCTCGGCGCGCATCACCGATTTACCCCAGCCGGTTTCCAGCGCGGCCTGGGCCACCAGGTACTTGGGATCCACGCCGATGCGCGCGGCGGCCGCCTTGGCCATCGGCAGCATGGTGGCGACAAATTCATCCTGCGAGCTGAAGGCTTTTTTCGCCGGCGCCAGCGGTGGCTGGGCAATCGCTCGGCCATAAACCTGCATGCGCCCGCTCGGCACGGCAAAGTTCCGCGCGGTGCTGTTGACCACGTTATCGGTGGCGGCGCTGTTACGCAGTGGCGCACTCGCGGCCTGCGTGGCGGGCTGAGTGCTCGGCACGATGCCGGCCAGCAGGCGGTCGGTCAGTTTGCTCGGCAACGCCATGCGGCGCTGGTTCATCAGTTCCATGTCGTTGGTGTGCGCGCTGGCGCCTTGCGGCTCTGCAACGCGGTAAGCCCACAACGGCCGCTGGCCATTGGAGCGTCCCAACGGGCCATTCGCCTGGGTGCCGGCGGCGATTTCAGTCGGCACATCGACCTTCTTGGCCTTGACCGGCTCGGCCGCCGCCGGGCCTTGCAAGGTCGAGGACTGCGCCTCGACCGGCTTGTTCTTCTGCATCTGGCGCATCAGCACGTCAGCCAAACCGATACCGCCGCCTTCGCGGGACATCGAGACCGCCAACTGCTGGTCGTACATTTCCTGGTACTGCTTGGCAGCCGGGGTGTTCAGCGGGTTGTCCTTGCCCAGCGCCTCGGTGGCCGAACGCATGGACTTGAGCATCTCGCTCAGGAACAGCGACTCGAACTCCTGCGCCACTTTGCGCATGTTGCCTTCGCTGTTCTTGTCGGCGCCGACCTTGAGCTGGTTCAGCCGGTTGAGGTCGGAGTAAGACCCCGAATCCGCCGTGCTGGTGAACCCGCTTTTGTGCATATCCATGGCCATGGCCTTAGATCACGATCAGGTCGGCTTGCAAGGCGCCGGCCTGTTTCAAAGCTTCGAGAATCGCCATCAAGTCGCCGGGCGCTGCGCCCACCTGGTTCACCGCGCGGACAATCTCATCCAGGGTGGTACCGGGGCCGAATTTGAACATCGGCTTGGCTTCTTGCTGGGCATTGACCCGCGAGCGCGGTACCACTGCCGTCTGGCCATTGGACAGCGGCCCAGGCTGGCTGACGATCGGGTCTTCGGTGATGGTCACGGTCAGGCTGCCGTGGGTGACCGCTGCTGGCGACACCTTGACGTTCTGGCCGATCACGATGGTGCCGGTGCGCGAGTTGATGATGACTTTGGCAACTGCCTGGCCCGGGTCGACTTCAAGGTTTTCCAGGATCGACAGGTAGTCGACACGCTGGCTTGGGTCGAGCGGCGCCGTCACACGGATCGAGCCGCCGTCGATGGCTTGTGCTACGCCAGGGCCGAGCATGTCGTTGATCTTGTCGACCACACGCTTGGCGGTGGTGAAGTCCGAGCGGTTGAGGTTCAGGGTCAGGCTGTTGCCCTGGTTGAAACCGCTGGGCACGGTGCGCTCAACCGTGGCGCCACCGGGAATGCGACCGGCCGATGGCACGTTCACGGTGATTTTCGAGCCGTCACGGCCCTCGGCGTCAAAACCGCCGACCACCAGGTTGCCCTGGGCAATGGCGTAGACGTTGCCGTCGATACCTTTGAGCGGCGTCATCAGCAAGGTGCCGCCGCGCAGGCTTTTCGAGTTACCGATGGAGGACACGGTGATATCCACCACCTGGCCCGGCTTGGAGAACGCCGGCAAGTCGGCACTGATCGACACGGCCGCGACGTTCTTGAGCTGCACGTTGCCCGACCCAGGCGGCACCTTGATGCCGAACTGCGAGAGCATGTTGTTGAAGGTCTGCAGGGTGAACGGCGTCTGGGTGGTCTGGTCACCCGTACCGTTAAGCCCCACCACCAGCCCGTAGCCGATCAATTGGTTGGAGCGCACGCCGGAAATACTGGCGATGTCTTTCAACCGCTCGGCGTGTGCTCCTGCGCTCAAGGCCAGCAATAACGCGGCAGCCATCAGCTGTTTGAGGTTCAAAATGGCCACCTAGAAAGGGAACAGCGGGCTAAGGAAGAAACGGTCGAACCAGCCCGGCTGACTCGCATCAGCAAACGAACCCGTACCCGAGTAGGTAATGCGTGCATCGGCAATGCGCGTGGACGGCACGGTGTTGTCGGTGGAAATATCATCGGCACGCACCATGCCCGCGATACGCACCAGCTCGTCGCCGGTGTTGAGGGTCATCCACTTTTCACCGCGTACGGCGATGATGCCGTTGGGCAATACATCCGCCACCGTTACGGTGATCGAACCGGTCAGGCTGTTGCCCTGCCCCGCCGCGCTCTTGCCATTGGTGGCACGGTCGCCGCTGTAACCGGCGTTGAGGCTCAGGTCGCCATCGCCCAAAGGGTTATTGGTGGTCAGGCCGCCACCAAACAGCGAGGTCAGGCCGATGCCGGTCTTGCTGGTCTTGCCGATCTGCGAGTTGGCATTCTTGCTGGCCTGGGTCTTCTCGTTCAACGTGATAGTGATGATGTCACCCACACGGAAGGCCTTGCGGTCGCTGTACAGGTTCTGTTCGAAACCGGCCTGGTAAATCGAGCCATTGTTGGCCGCCGCCGGCAACGGCGTGCGCGGCAACACCGGCGCGTAGTACGGATCATTGGGTTTTGGCGTCGGGGCGACACAGCCCGCGAGCACGGCGATCCCACTCAATGCCAGAACAGAAACATAGCGATTCATGACCCTTACCTCACGGTGTTGCAGGCGCCGCAAAAGGCGCCCCATAGACTTGATTACAGATTCTGCGTTACGAACGAAAGCATCTGGTCGGCGGTGGAAATCACCTTGGAGTTCATCTCGTAGGCGCGTTGGGTGGTGATCATGTTGACCATCTCCTCAACCGTGCTGACGTTGGAGGTTTCCAGGGTTTGCTGCAGGGTGGTACCGAAGCCGTTGAGACCTGGGGTGCCGATTTGCGGCGCGCCGCTGGAGGCTGTTTCCAGGAACAGGTTGTTACCCATGGCCTGCAGGCCGGCCGGGTTGATGAAGTCGGCGGTTTGCAGGTTGCCGATCACTTGCGACGCCGGGTTGCCGGCCACGGTGATAGACACGGTGCCGTCGGTGCCGACGGTAAAGGTCTTGGCATCGGCTGGAACCACCACAGCCGGCTCCAGCGCGAAGCCGTTGGCGGTGACGATCTGGCCATTGGAGTCGAGGTGAAAAGTACCGTCACGGGTGTAGGAAGTAGTGCCATCCGGCTGCAGGATCTGGAAGAAACCCCGGCCGTTGATGGCCATGTCCAGCGGCTGGTTGGTTTGCTGCAGGTTACCGGCGCTGAAGTTCTTCTGGGTGCCGACGATCTGCACACCGGTACCCAGTTGCAGGCCCGACGGCAGTTCGCTGTCCTGGGTCGACTGGGCGCCTGGCTGGCGCTTGATCTGATAAAGCAAGTCCTGGAACTCGGCGCGATCACGTTTGAAACCCGTGGTCGACACGTTCGCCAAGTTGTTGGAGATGGTGGTCAGGTTGGTGTCCTGCGCGGCCAAACCTGTTTTGGCAACCCATAGAGCCGGAAGCATAGTGTTCTCCTTCGTGCGCCTGTTTGTTGGCGCTGTGCTGCAAAATTAGTCTTCAGTAAACCGGCAATCAGCTCATCGACAGAACGCGGGTCATGGCCTGGTCGTCTTCTTTAGCGCTGTTCATCATCTTGATGTGCAGCTCGAACTGCTTGGAGAGCGACAGCACGGCGGTCATTTCTTCCACCGCATTGACGTTGCTCGCCTGCAGGAAACCCGAGGTCAGCCGCACGTTCGCGTCGGCCTGGGCCGGTTTGCCATCCTTGGTATGGATGGCGCCATCCAGGCCCTTGGTCATGTTCTTGAGGTCGGGCTGGACCAGCTTGATGCGGTCCACTTCAGCCATCACGCGCGGGCCTTCGCCCATGGCGCGGATGCTGATGGTGCCGTCGGCGCCCACTTCGATTTTCTGCTCGGGCGGCACGGCAATCGGGCCACCGTTGCCCATCACCGGCATGCCGTTGCCGGCACGCAACACGCCCAACGCATCCACATTCATGCTGGCGCTGCGCACGTAGGCTTCGCCGCCATCCGGGGTTTGCACGGCCATCCAGCCGTCACCGCTGACCGCCACATCGAGGTCGCGACCGGTTTCAATCATGGCGCCCTGGGAGAAGTCGGTGCCCGGCCGTTCGGTCATGGCAAATGCCCGCGCCGGAAAGCTGTCACCGAACACCGGCATCGAGCGCGCCTGCTCCAGGTCCCGTTGAAAACCGTTGGTGGAAATGTTCGCCAGATTGTTGGCATGGGCCTTTTGCGCCAGTGCATTCTGGCTGGCGCCGGTCATTGCCACATAAAGGTACTTGTCCACGCTCTATCCTCTTTCTGACGGACGCTTGCCGCCCACCGTTGCTCTGATGAGGCTTAAGCAATTTGCGAACCAACTTTTGAAAATAGATTGAAGTCCATGTACGGCGGGGGTTTGCGGGCAGGCTTAGAGATTAGGTGGCAGGGATAGAGTCGAAAAAACGGCGGACTACTGCCGCCTGCGGCAAGCACCGGTCTTAAGGACGACAAAGATCAACTGTGGGAGCTGGCTTGCCTGCGATAGCGGTGTATCAGCGACACATGAGCCAACTGACCCACCGTCATCGCAGGCAAGCCAGCTCCCACAGGTTTAACCGCGTTCATTCTTCAGAATTTCGTAATCACGCAACTTATTCGCGATCGTGGTGTGCGACACGCCTAGGCGCTTACCCAACTGCCGACTGCTCGGGTGCTCGGCGTACAAAGCCTCCAGCACCGCCTTTTCAAACCGCCCAACGATGTTCTCCAACCCGCCTTCCAGGGAAAAATCCCCAAGGGGCTGGCGCACCCCATAATCCGGCAGGCGAATATGCTCAGCCTTGACCATGCCGCCGTCGCACAACGACACCGCCTGAAACAACACGTTTTCCAACTGCCGCACATTGCCCGGCCAATGGTAGTGACTGAGCCGGTCCATCGCCGCCGGCGCCAGCTTGGGCAGCGGGCAACCAATCTGTCGGCTGGCCTGGTCAAGAAAGTGCTCAACCAGCGGCGCCAGGCCATCCAGGCATTCACGCAGCGGCGGGATATGCAGCGACAGCACGTTGAGCCGGTGATACAGGTCCTGACGGAATTCGCCACGGGCGCAGAGTTCCGACAGGTCCACCTGGGTGGCACAGATCACCCGCACATCGAGGTACACCTCTTCATCACTGCCCACCCGGCGAAAGCAGCCGTCCTGCAAAAAGCGCAGCAATTTCACCTGCAAGCGTGCGCTCATTTCCCCCACGCCATCGAGAAACAACGTACCGCCCGCCGTCAGCTCCAGCAGGCCCAACTTGCCCTCGGCCCGCGCCCCTTCAAATGCGCCGGGGCCGTAGCCGAACAGCTCGGTCTCGGCCATCGACTCCGGCAGGCCCGCGCAATTGAGCGCCATCAAGGGCGATTGCCCGCGCGGACTGGCCAAGTGGCAAGCGCGTGCCAGCAACTCTTTGCCGGTGCCGGTTTCGCCTTCTATTAATAGCGGCGCATCCAGCGGCGCCATGCGCCGGGCTTCGCGCACCACCGCGGCCATGACCCTGGAGCTTTGGAAAATACTGTCGAAGCCGCGCAGCTCTTGCTTGCGCACATTGTAGATACGCTCGCCCACACGGTCGGCACGGTGCAGGGTCAGCACGGCACCGGCCATGGCCTCGCTGTCGTCGTGTTCGGAAGACTGCAGCGGCGCGATGTCCGCCAAAAACACGTCACCCTTGACCTTGACCCGCAAGCCGTTGATGCGCGATTTGCTCGCACGCACCAACTCCGGCAGGTCGAAATCCTCGGCATAACGCGACAGCGGAATGCCCGGCACCTCGTCCACCCGCACCCCGAGCAACTGCGCCGCCGCGCGGTTGGCGGCGACGATGGAGCCGCCAATATCAATCGACAACACCGGAAACTCCAGGGCGCCGAGCAGCGCATTGAGCTCCATATGCCGACGTTCGCTGGGCATCAGCCCTACCCTTTTAACGCCAAATACCCCGGCAATTGCTTCGAATTGCGGGCGCAGCGCCTGGAACTGCATGTTCACAAGGTTGGGGCAAAACAGGTAAATGGCGTTGCCATGTTCACCGCCTACCTCGCCTTTGGCGACGTTGACGCCGTATTCCACCAGCAGGTTGAGAATGTCCCGCAGGATGCCGATACGGTTCTGGCAGTGCACTTTAATACGCATGAAAAAGCCCAAATGGTGGGAAAGCGCCGGGTCTTTTTGCCGCTGGGCGCAGATAGTCGTCAAGATTATGTGACAGCTTGTGACCTTTTCCCAGCCCAAGACAACGAGAGGCCGGCATACCGTAACGAAAACTTTACGAATGACGGTAACTTTTCCTACGCGCAAGCACCGGAGCCCGATGGAATCCGTCGCCTTCCGGGTTATCAATAGGCTCATCGCAGGACATAACAAGAACGAATGCCTAGCAGGAGAGCCGTATGAAGCAGACGCACTACGTGGCCCGCGAGCCCGATGCGCAAGGTTTTATCCACTACCCGCCGGAAGAACACGCGGTGTGGAACACCCTGATCACGCGCCAATTGAAAGTGATCGAAGGACGCGCCTGCCAGGAATACCTGGACGGCATCGACAAGCTCGGCCTGCCCCTGGACCGCATCCCGCAACTGGGTGAGATCAACAAGGTGTTGGCCGAAACCACCGGCTGGCAAGTTGCCCGCGTCCCCGCACTGATCCCCTTCCAGACCTTCTTTGAATTGCTCGCCAGCAAGCAATTTCCGGTGGCGACCTTTATTCGCACCCGCGAAGAACTGGACTACCTGCAAGAGCCGGATATTTTCCACGAGATCTTTGGCCACTGCCCGCTGCTGACCAACCCATGGTTTGCCGAGTTCACCCACACTTACGGCAAGCTCGGCCTCGCGGCCACCAAAGAGCAACGCGTGTACCTGGCGCGCCTGTACTGGATGACCATCGAATTCGGTTTGGTGGACACGCCGCAAGGTCGACGCATCTACGGTGGCGGCATCTTGTCGTCGCCTAAAGAAAGCGTGTATTGCCTGTCGGATGAACCCGAACACCAGGCCTTCGACCCGCTGGAAGCAATGCGTACGCCGTATCGCATCGACATCCTGCAACCGCTGTACTTCGTACTGCCCGAGCTTAAGCGCCTGTTTGAAGTGGCGCAGGAAGACATCATGGGCATGGTCGAGCGCGGTATGCAGTTGGGTCTGCATGCGCCGCTCTTCACCCCAAAGGCAGTGCCGCCCAAACCCGAAGCTGCTTGAACCTTACATTTTGAGGCCAGGTGAATCTGTTCCCTGGCCGCGCGTTGCTTTAGGGTAACGCCCACTGATCTCAATCTTTCGAATTCAGGACACCCCCATGACCACCTTGAACCAAGCCCACTGCGAAGCCTGCCGCGCCGATGCCCCACAAGTCAGCGACGAAGAGCTGCCGGTACTGATCAAGCAGATTCCCGACTGGAACATCGAAGTACGCGACGGCGTGATGCAGCTGGAAAAGGTTTTCCTGTTCAAGAACTTCAAGTTCGCCCTGGCCTTTACCAACGCCATGGGTGAAATCTCCGAAGCCGAAGGCCATCACCCGGGCCTGCTCACCGAGTGGGGCAAAGTCACCGTGACCTGGTGGAGCCACTCGATCAAAGGCCTGCACCGCAACGACTTCATCATGGCCGCGCGCACCGACGAAGTGGCCAAGGACGCCGAGGGCCGCAAGTAATGCATTTTGATGCCATTGGCCGCGTACCCGGGGACCCGATCCTCGGGCTGATGGACCTGTATGCTCAGGACGCCAACCCGAACAAGTTCGACCTGGGCGTGGGTGTGTATAAGGACGACCAGGGCCTGACGCCGATTCCGCACTCGGTAAAACTGGCCGAACAGCGCCTGGTGGACACGCAAACCACCAAGACCTATATCGGCGGCCATGGCAATGCGGCCTTCGGTTCGCTGATCAGTGAGCTGGTGCTGGGCGCCGATTCAGCGCTGATTCGCGAGCGTCGCGCCGGTGCCACGCAAACCCCTGGCGGCACCGGCGCGCTACGCCTGAGTGCCGACTTTATCGCGCAAAACCTGCCCGGCCGCGGCGTGTGGCTGAGCAACCCGACCTGGCCGATCCACGAAACCATCTTCGCCAAGGCCGGGCTCAAGGTCAGCCATTACCCGTATGTGGGCGCGGATAACCGCCTGGACGTGGCCGCGATGCTCGCAACACTGGCCACCGTGCCCAAAGGCGACGTGGTGTTGTTGCATGCCTGCTGTCATAACCCGACCGGTTTTGACTTGTCCCAGGACGACTGGCGCCAGGTGTTGCACATCGTGCGCGAACGGCAATTGCTGCCATTGATCGACTTCGCCTACCAGGGCTTTGGCGACGGCCTGGAGCAGGACGCCTGGGCGGTACGGTTGTTTGCCGCCGAGCTGCCGGAAGTGCTGGTCACCAGTTCCTGCTCGAAGAACTTCGGCCTGTACAGCGACCGTGTCGGCGCGCTGATCGTGTGCGCGGCAGACGCCGAGAAGCTCACGGACGTGCGCAGCCAACTGGCGAATATCGCGCGCAACCTGTGGTCGACGCCGCCGGATCATGGCGCCGCAGTGGTAGCGACCATCCTGGGCGACGCCGAGCTGAAAAAGCGCTGGAGCGATGAAGTCGAGGCCATGCGTTCACGCATTGCCCAACTGCGCTCCGGGCTGGTGGAGGCGCTGGCGCCCCACGGGCTGGCCGAGAAGTTTGCGCATATTGGTGCGCAGCGCGGGATGTTTTCCTATACCGGTTTGAGTGCTGAGCAGGTCAAGCAACTGCGCGAGAAGCACAGCGTGTATATGGTCAGTTCGGGGCGGGCGAATGTGGCGGGTATTGACGCGACACGCCTGGCATTACTGGCCGAGGCCATCGCCGACGTCTCGAAATAACTGAAGAAATCCAATCAAATTGTGGGAGCTGGCTTGCCTGCGATTACGGTGTGTCAGTCACTGAATAAGTTGACTGAACAACCGCCATCGCAGGCAAGCCAGCTCCCACATTTTTGACCGTGCGAACCTTCTAGCCCGCAACCATCTCAGCCTTGAGCAGCGCCTCTTTAGCCTGCGCATCCGCCAACCGATACAACTCGATACTGCCATCCCAGTGCTCGATCAACGCGGTGCACGACTCCACCCAATCCCCGCAATTGAGGTAGTCCACCTCGCCCACCTTGCGAATCTCGGCATGGTGAATATGCCCGCACACCACGCCATGCAGCTCGCGTTTGGTCACTTCGTGGGCGATCGCTTCTTCGAAATCGCTGATAAAACTCACCGCCGTCTTGACCTTGTGTTTCAGGTACGCCGACAGCGACCAGTAGCCATAGCCATACCGCGCACGCCAGTGATTGAGCCAGCGGTTGAGCGTGAGGGTGAACTCATAGGCCGAATCGCCCAGGAACGCCAGCCAACGGTGGTATCGGGTGATCACATCAAATTGATCACCATGAATCACCAGGAGATGGCGGCCATCGGCAGTGACGTGCACGGCCTCGTCCACCAGCTGGATATTGCCCAGGATCAGCTTGGAGTAGCGGCGCAGGAATTCGTCGTGGTTGCCGGTGACGTAGATCACCTCGGTGCCGCGCTTGGCCATGGTCAGCAGGCGGCGGATCACATTAGTATGAGCCTGAGGCCAGTACATGCCGCCGCGCATTTTCCAGCCGTCGATGATATCGCCGACCAGATAGACCTTGTCGGCGTGGTAGCCCTTGAGGAACTGTGACAGGTGCTCGGCCTGGCAATCCCGGGTGCCCAAGTGCACGTCGGAGATCCACAGGGTACGAACCCGTTGTTTGCGGCTGGGTTTGGCGAACTCGGCACTGGTCATGGGCATCCCTCGACGGTGTTTTCGCGAGCTTGCGCCCAGGCGGTTAATAGCCCATGACAACTGTGCGTCAGTCTGATGACAGCGATCAAAGCCCTTGAAGCGTTGTAGACTGCAGGCCTGCTGCCCAGGAGACCGCGATGAGACCGACCCTCACGCTGCGCCACTACATTGAAGAGCCGCTCGCCCACAGCCATGACCACGCCCAACTGGTGTTCGGGTTGTCGGGGCACCTGGACCTGGAAGTCGATGGCCTTGGCAGCCAGGTGCACGCCAGCAGCGTGATGGTGCTGCCCTTCTCGGCCCACCATGCCTGCGGCAGTCGCGACGGCAGCCGCTGTCTGGTGCTGGATGTGCCCGACGAGCATTGGGTGGCGCAGTCCTTGGACGAGCACGCCGACACCAGTCGCCGCCTGCTCGATCAACCGGCGCGACTGACACTGGACGCCCGGCAAAGCCAGTTGGTGCAATGGCTGGCACACAGCCCGGTGGATGACCCGCTGATCGCCCAGCAAGGCGCGGTGTTGCTGCTGGCCAGTCTCAATCATCCGCTGGCCCAACCGCTACCGGGCAAGCGTTTGCCGTATGCCGCGTTCAATGCGCATATCGAACGCCACGCTGCGCGCCCGTTGCAGGTGGCCGATCTGGCGCGTATTGCCGACCTCTCGGTGGCGCGCTTGCATGCACGTTTTATGGCCGAGTGCGGGCAAACACCGATGGACTACCTGCGTAGCCGTCGCCTGCACATGGCGTTGAAACTTTTGCGCGAGACGCCGCTGCCTGTTGGCGAAGTTGCCGAACGCGTCGGTTACGCCTCGCAAAGTGCCTTCTCTGCCGCCATGCTGCGTGAGTTTGGCGCCTCACCGGGCACGCTGCGTCGCTCATCGTAAGCATAAACTCTGACCGCCCAGGCGGCTGATCCCAACCGCGAACACCGTCACTGTGGCGAGCGGGCTTGCCCCGCGTTGGACTGCGCAGCAGTCCCATTTTTGGGGTCGCTTCGCAACCCAACGCAGGGCAAGCCTGCTCGCCACAGGTTATTCGTTGCCTAATGGGATGATTGTGATGAGAGGCTGGCGCTAAGATTCGCGAGGTCCGCGACAGACACCGGCGCCTGCAACCCTCTAGACTGCGATTCTGTCACCCCCGTTGGTTCAAGGATCGCAATGACTCCCCGCTCAGCCCTTGGCGCCCTGCATATCGGCGCACTGATGTTTGGCCTCACTGGTGTCTTCGGCAAGCTGGCAGCCGCCTCGCCGGCCATCATTGTGTTTGGCCGCGCCGCCTTTGCCGTAATCGCCCTGGCGATCTTTGCGCGATTTGCCAGCAACACCACCTGGAAAACCCTGGAGATGCGCGACTGGCGTCGCCTCGTGGTCAGTGGCGTGCTGCTGGCGGCGCATTGGGTGACCTTCTTCATTGCCGTCAAAGTCGCCGGGGTGGCCGTCGCCACCCTTGGCTTCACCGCGTTCCCGGCCTTTACCGTGATGCTTGAAGGGCTGATCTTCCGTGAGCGCATTCGCGCCAACGAAGTGTTGCTGGTGGCGCTGGTCACGGTGGGCCTGGTGTTGGTCACGCCAGACTTCGACCTCGCCAGCCAAGCCACGGGCGGCCTGCTGTGGGGGATTCTCTCGGGCCTGTTGTTCTCGCTGCTGTCGCTGAACAACCGCGCCAGCTCCGGGCGCATTCCGGCGGTGCAGGCCGCGCTGTGCCAGAACGTGGTGGTCGCGGCGTGCCTGCTGCCAGTCGCAGCACCGGGCCTGGCGGATGTACGTGCGATTGACTGGCTGTGGATCGGTCTGCTCGGGGTGTTCTGCACCGGCCTGGCCCATAGCTTGTTTGTCGCCAGCCTCGCGGTGATCAAGGCGCGCACCGCCTCGGTGGTGTTCGCCATGGAGCCTGTCTACGGCATCACCGTGGCCTGGCTGCTGTTTGCCGAAACCCCGACCTTGCGCATGCTGCTGGGCGGCGCGCTGATCATTGTCGCCATCGTGCTCTCAGGCTTGATGGGCAGTGCCAGCCAGGCCAAACAGCCGGCAGCCACCGCGTAGCCTTCAGGCTTTGCGGTCGTTGTGCCCCAGGTCGCGCTGCGGGTCGATCTGGTCGCGCACGCGCTGCTTGAGTACCTTGGCCTCTGGAAAGCCGCCGTCGGCCTTGCGCTCCCAAATTTGCACACCGTCGCAGGTGATGCGAAACGCCCCGCCGGTGGCTGGCTCAAGCGCCACACGGCCCAAGTCATCGGCAAATGTAGTCAACAATTCCTGGGCCAGCCACGCCGCGCGCAACAGCCATTGGCATTGGGTGCAATAGGTGATGACGATCTC
The DNA here is from genome assembly GCF_021606215.1 of Pseudomonas sp. PA-5-4B. NCBI lineage: Bacteria > Pseudomonadati > Pseudomonadota > Gammaproteobacteria > Pseudomonadales > Pseudomonadaceae > Pseudomonas > Pseudomonas sp. PA-5-4B. Next base: position 45,213 of record NZ_WKDB01000010.1, read on the forward strand.
GGGTTTGCTGGCAGACATAATTAGAGAAGTTCCTGACATATCGGGCACGGACGATCGAGTGACTATAATACCGGCCTTTATCGCCCAGCCTCGAGATTCATGATGCGCCGCCTGTTGTCCTGCCTGTTTCTGTGCCTGCTTCCCCTGATCGCTGATGCCGTCGAAAGCCCACGCCCCAAGATCGGCCTGGTGCTGTCCGGCGGTGCCGCCCGTGGCCTTGCGCATATTGGCGTGCTCAAGGCCCTGGAGGAGCAAGGTATCCATATCGATGCTATCGCCGGCACCAGCATGGGCGCGGTGATTGGCGGCCTGTACGCCTCGGGCTACAAGATCGATGAACTGGAAAAGCTCGCGCTCAATATCGACTGGCAGCAGGCATTGTCCGACGCCCCGCCGCGCGAAGATGTGCCGTTTCGGCGCAAACAGGATGACCGCGATTTCCTCGTCAAACAAAAACTCAGCTTTCGCGATGACGGCAGCCTTGGCCTGCCGCTCGGCGTGATCCAGGGACAGAACCTGGCGCTGCTGCTGGAAAGCATGTTCGCCCACTCCAGCAATACGCGTAACTTCGACAAGCTGCCAATCCCGTTCCGCGCTGTGGCCACCGACATCACCACCGGCGAAAAAGTGGTGTTCAGCAAGGGTCACTTGCCCCAGGTGATCCGTGCGAGCATGTCGATCCCGGCAGTGTTCGCTCCGGTGGAACTGGACGGACGGCTGTTGGTGGACGGCGGCATGACCGACAACATCCCACTGGATGTGGCGCGCGAAATGGGCGTCGACATCGCTATCGTCGTGGACATCGGCACGCCGCTGCGCTCACGCAAACAACTGGCGACGGTCGTGGACGTGCTCAACCAGTCCATCACCCTGATGACCCGACGCAACTCAGAAGAACAACTCAAGGCCCTGCATCCCAAGGATGTGCTGATCCAGCCGCCGCTGGCCGCCTACGGCGTGACGGACTTCGGCCGCGCCAAGGACATGATCGACGCAGGCTACCGCGCCACCCGCGCCCTCGACGTGCGCCTGGCGCATTTGCGCCCCGCCGAACCGATCGACCCACAATTGGTTGAGGCCCGCACCCCGGGCGAACGCACGCCGGTGATCACCGCCATCAAGGTGGAGAACGACTCGAAAGTCAGTGACGACGTAATTCGCTACTACATTCGCCAAACCCTGGGCGAGCCGCTGAACCTGGGCCGCCTGCAAACCGACATGGGCACGTTGTACGGCCTGGATTACTTCGAGCAGGTGCAATACCGCGTGGTGAAAAAGGGCCAGGACAATACCCTGGTCATCAGCGCGCGCGGCAAACGCAGCGGCACCGACTATTTGCGCCTGGGCCTGAACCTGTCGGATGACATGCGCGGCGCCAGCGCTTACAACCTCGGCGCCAGTTACCGCATGAACGGCATCAACCGCCTTGGCGCCGAATGGCTGACGCGCGTGCAGATTGGTGATCGCCAAGAGCTGTACAGCGAGTTCTACCAGCCACTGGATGTGGGCTCGCGCTATTTCGTCGCGCCTTATATCAGTGCCCAGGCGCAGAACGTCGACCTGGTGCTGGACAGCGACCCTATCGCCGAATATCGCCTGGAGCGCTACGGTTTTGGTTTGAACGTGGGGCGCCAGATTGGCAATAGCGGCGAGATCCGCTTCGGCGTCGGTGAAGCCTGGGGCAAGGCAGATGTGCGTGTTGGCGAGCGCGACTTGCCGAGTGTGAGCTTCAATGAGGGTTTCTATGAGCTCAAGTACTCGTTCGATTCGCTGGATAACGTGTACTTCCCCCATACCGGCGAAGACATCGGCCTGGCCTTCCGAGAGTTCGAGCCCGGCCTGGGTTCAGACCAGCGCTACCGACAGTGGGAGTTCAAGCTGGACAAGGCCATGAGCCACGGCCCGGACACCTTGATACTCGGCGGTCGTTATGGGCGCACGCTGGATAAATCCGACGTGGTGGTTTCCAGCTTTCTGCTCGGCGGTGCGCGGCAATTATCAGGCTTTCGCGAAGACTCAATCTCGGGGCAGAACATCGCCCTGATGCGTGCTGTGTACTACCGCCGCCTGACGCCGCGCTCATACCTGCCGCTGGATTTCCCGCTGTACCTCGGCGCCTCGGTGGAACGCGGCCGGGCGTGGAACAACGATAACCAGTTTGACAGCGGGTACATCAATGCCGCGAGTATTTTCCTCGGTTTTGATACGCCGTTAGGGCCGCTGAATTTCAGCTATGGGTTCAATGATGACAAGCAGCAGGCGGTGTACCTGAACCTGGGGCAGACGTTCTAGCTGGATGCCAGGCTACTGTGGCGAGGGAGCTTGCTCCCGCTGGGGTGCGAAGCGCCCCCAATGCGGTGAATGCGATCATTCAGGTGCAACGAGGTTGATGGCTTTGGGGCTGCTACGCAGCCCAGCGGGAGCAAGCTCCCTCGCCACAACAAGCCCGCTTGCCACTAATTGGGTCTGCCTCAGGACTTTTCCAGGTTCGCCAGAATGTGCCCATGCACGCGCATGCACACGCGCAAATCTTCTTCATCCACGCCCACGAACAACTCATGGCGCAAGGCCGTGGCGATGGTTTCGATCTGATCAATCAACGGACGGGCGGTGTCGCACAACAGAATGCGCTTGGCGCGACGATCCTCCAGCACCGCCTGGCGCTGCACCAGGCCCTGGCCTTCAAGGCTGTCGAGCAGGCGCGCCAGGGTCGGACCTTCTACGCCGACGCTTTGCGCCAGTTCACGCTGGGTGGGCGCATCTACAAAACGGGCCAGGTGCAACAGCACCAGCCAACGCGCCTGGGACAAGCCCAGCCCCGCCAAACGGCGGTCGAGTTCGGCGCGCCAGCCTCGGGACATTTGCGCCAACTGCATGCCAAAGCGGTGTTGTTCGGTTAACGGCATAAAAAACTCATGATTTAGACTGAAAATAGAATGTGGCTAATTATTAGTCAGCTAAGCATGAGCCATGCCAGGAGGCAAGTGGTGCTATGTACTGATTCGTTACATTGTCGTAATTGGCACATTAAATTTCGAATTCAGACTGCAAAGCGGCACGTACGCAATACAAAACCCCCTCAGGAACACGCCCGGTAAACAGCGGTGCGATCTCCGTGACAGGTGGCAATTCGCCTTCTCCGTCGAGGAAGGCATCCTGGATTTCACCGAGCAAATCTTCCGGTAAATCAAGGGCCTGCTCCAACGACAACTGTTGCTTGCCGATGGATTCAGCCAGCAAGGTGTAGACGTTTTTTTCCGAGCATTGCAGCTGGCCGGCGATCTGGATCGGGGTCATGCCGGCACGTGCCAGGCTGATCAGTTCATGGCGGATGTCGGCGACTTCCTTGGGCGCCTCGGCCTGGCCGCCGAGCACCTCGAGGAAGGCCTGGCCGTAGCGTTCCAGCTTGCGCGCACCCACGCCGCTGACCTTGGCCATCTCGGCCATGCTGGTCGGTTGCTCGCGCAACATCTCCAGCAACGTGGAGTCGGGAAAGATGACGTAAGGCGGCACGCTGTGTTCCTGCGCCAGTTTGCGCCGCAGGGTGCGCAAGGCTTCCCACTGTTCGCGTTCTTCGCCACGCACCAATTGGCTGGCCGGGCTGGTGCTGCTGCTTTTTGCGGTGGTTTGCGGCTTAAGGTCGCGGCGCAGCTCCAGGCTCACCTCGCCCTTGAGCAATGGCCGGCAACTGTCGTTCAGGCGCAAGCCGCCGTAGCCTTCGATGTCGATGTCCACCAGGTTGCGCGCGACCATCTGCCGGAACAACGAACGCCATTCGCCTTCGGCGCGCGCCTTGCCGACGCCGTACACCGAGAGTTTTTCGTGGCCGAAGCTGCGCACTTTCTCGTTGTCCTTGCCCAGCAATACGTCCACCAGATGCCCCACGCCGTAGCGCTGGCCGGTACGGTAGATGGCCGACAACGCCTGGCGCGCCGGCTCGGTAGCGTCCCAGGTCTGTACGCCATCGGTGCAATTGTCACAGTGCCCGCATGGCTCGGGCATGTCCTCGTCGAAATACGCCAGCAGCGTCTGTCGGCGGCAGCGGGTCTCTTCGCACAGCGAGAGCATGGCATCGAGCTTGTGTTGTTCCAGGCGTTTGTGGCGCTCGTCGCCTTCGGAGTTCTGCAACATCTGCTTGAGCATCACCACGTCTTGCAGGCCGTAGACCATCCAGGCATCCGCCGGCAGGCCATCACGGCCGGCGCGACCGGTTTCCTGGTAGTAGGCCTCAAGGGACTTTGGCAGGTCCATGTGTGCAACAAAACGCACGTTGGATTTGTCGATGCCCATGCCGAACGCGATGGTGGCCACCATGATCAGGCCTTCCTCGTTGAGGAAGCGCTTCTGATGGGCAGAGCGCGTGTCATTGGGCAGCCCCGCGTGATACGGCAGCGCCGGGTAGCCTTGCTCGCAGAGAAACGCGGCCACTTCATCGACCTTCTTGCGCGACAGGCAATACACGATGCCTGCGTCGCTGCGCCGCTCGGACAGGAACGCCAGCAACTGCTTGCGCGGTTGTTCCTTGGGCACGATGCGGTAAAAAATATTTGGCCGGTCGAAGCTCGACAGAAAGCGCTCGGCGTTCTGCAGATGCAGGCGCTCGACGATTTCTTCGCGGGTGCGTTTGTCGGCGGTGGCGGTCAGGGCGATGCGCGGCACGTCGGGGAACAATTCCGCCAGTTGGCCCAGTTGCAGGTATTCGCGACGGAAATCGTGGCCCCATTGCGACACGCAGTGGGCTTCGTCGATGGCGAACAGCGCAATTTCCAGACTTTGCAGGAAGGCCAGCATGCGTGGCTGCACCAGCCGTTCTGGCGCCAGGTAGAGCATCTTCACTTCACCGCGCTTGATGCGCGCAGCCAGCTCGCGCTGCTGTTCGGCACTCAAGGTGGAGTTCAAGGCGGCGGCGGCGACACCGAGTTCTTCTAGGGTGGCGACCTGATCGTCCATCAACGCGATCAGCGGCGACACCACCACGGCCAAGCCATTGCGCAACAGCGCCGGCACCTGAAAGCACAGCGACTTGCCGCCGCCGGTAGGCATCAGGACCAGGGCATCACCGCCACTGGCCACGCGCTCAATGATCGCACCCTGGCGGCCACGAAAACTGTCGTAGCCGAAGATGTCCTTGAGGACGCGTTGAGCCTGTTCGAGCATGTAAAACTCCAAAATGGTGCCGAAATCCCTCTGTACAGGCTGGCCGAAAAAACACCGCTTCACGGGAAATAATCCGTAAGCGAAGTTTTCGCGGATTGGCGCTTGGCCTGCAGGGGCATCACAAAACGCGGCAGTATACCCGAGCGTTACCTGGCAAAGGGCGCCACTGACGAATAGTCACCCCGCTCCAGTACCCGGCAAATATGCCTTGCAGCTGGCCTGGACGCTCAAGAAAGCCTAGAATTGCGCATCGTTTATTCCCAAGGTAGCCCTTCAATGTCCTTCGCTGAGCAACTAACCCGCCTGCAAGCCTTCCTCGACGCCGATGAGCTGCATGACGAGGCGCTGGACTACGTGGCCGCTCACGGCTACCTGACCGCCCTGTCGATCTGCGCCGACGTCGTGCCCGACCGTGAATGGATCGACGCGCTGTTCGCCGAAGAACCGCACTACGCCGACGCCGCCCAACGCGAAGAAATCGAATCCACCCTGCTGGCCCTCAAGGCCCACATTGGTCGCCAACTGGCTTCCGATGAGGAATTCGAGCTGCCGTGCGAGCTGGACCTGGGCGAGGAGCCGGATGACTCCGACCTGCGCGGCTGGTGCATCGGCTTCATGGAAGGTGTGTTCCTGCGCGAAGCCGCCTGGTTCGAAACTGCCGAGGAAGAAGTCAGCGAAATGCTGCTGCCGATCATGGTCGGTTCGGGCCTGTTCGACGACCAGCCGGAATTCTCCGACATCGCCGCCGATGCCAACCTGATGGACGACATGATCGTACAGATCCCGGAAGCCCTCACCGCCTTGTACCTGCTGTGCAATGCGCCTGACGAAAAACCGGCGATCCTCAAGCCACGTCACCACTGAGTCGGTTGCCCATGACGCCCATGGGCAAGCGCTCACTGCTCCTGCGCTACGTGCTGCTGGCCATCGGCTGGCTGAGCGTAGCGCTGGGAGTGATCGGTATCTTCCTGCCGGTATTGCCGACCACGCCCTTCCTGCTACTCGCAGCCGCCTGCTTCGCCCGAAGCTCCCCGCGCTTCTACCAATGGCTGGTGGAACACCCGCGCCTGGGGCCGTGGATCAAAGACTATCTGGACGGCAATGGCATTCCGCTCAAGGGCAAGGTCTACGCCATCGGCCTGATGTGGCTGAGCATTGGTTTTTCCTGCTACCTGGTGCCGCTGCCTTGGGCACGTGGGTTTATGCTGACCAGTGCAGTGCTGGTGAGCATTTACATCTTGCGTCAGAAAACCCTGCCACCGCGTTGAACACGCGCTGCGACATTCGATCCCACACGACCTTGGTCGACACTGACTAACCCCCAGCATCATGCGAGACTGTCCCACCGGGCTCGGAATGCCCGGGTGTTCTTATGCTCGGAGTTACCATGACGCTGTCCAGCGGGCTGATCGCCGCCGTTGCCCTGGCCTATATGGCCATTATGTTTGCCATCGCCTTTTACGGTGATCGCCGCCACGCGCCGCTACCGCCACGAATACGTGCCTGGGTATACAGCCTGTCGCTGGCCGTTTACTGCACCAGTTGGACCTTCTTCGGCGCCGTAGGCCAGGCCGCCGAACAACTGTGGGCGTTTTTACCAATCTACCTGGGACCTGTCCTGCTGCTGGTGCTGGCACCTTGGGTGTTGCAGAAGATGATTCTGATCAGCAAACAGGAAAACATCACCTCCATTGCCGACTTTATCGCCGCACGCTACGGCAAATCCCAATCGTTGGCGGTGGTGGTGGCGCTGATCTGCCTGGTCGGCGTGCTGCCCTATATCGCTCTGCAACTCAAAGGCATCGTGCTGGGCGTGAACCTGTTGATCGGTTCCGGCCCCGACACCACCGGCACCCGCGCCCAGGACACCGCGTTGATCGTGTCGCTGGTATTGGCGCTGTTCACCATTGTGTTCGGTACCCGCAACCTCGATGCCACCGAACACCACCGTGGCATGGTGCTGGCGATCGCGTTTGAATCCCTGGTCAAGCTGTTCGCCTTTCTGGCGGTAGGCGCATTCGTGACCTTCGGCCTATACGATGGTTTTGGCGATCTGTTCAGCCAGGCCATGCTCGCCCCGCGCCTTGAAGAATACTGGACAGAAACCATTAACTGGCCATCGATGGTGGTGCAGACTGGCGTAGCGATGATGGCGATTATCTGCCTGCCCCGGCAGTTTCACGTCACCGTGGTAGAGAACATCGACCCGCAGGATTTACGCCTGGCCAAGTGGGTGTTCCCGGCGTACCTGATCCTCGCCGCGCTGTTCGTCATCCCTATCGCCCTCGGCGGCAAAATGCTCTTGCCCGCCTCGGTATTGCCGGACTCCTACGTGATCAGCCTGCCCATGGCCGAAGCGCACCCGGCCCTTGCAGTGCTGGCGTTTATCGGCGGCGCCTCGGCGGCCACCGGCATGGTGATTGTGGCGAGCATTGCCTTGTCGACCATGGTCTCCAACGACATGTTGCTGCCGTGGCTGTTGCGCCGCTCCAGCGCAGAGCGGCCGTTCGAAGTGTTCCGCCACTGGATGCTGTCGGTGCGCCGCGTCAGCATTGTGATCATCCTGTTGCTGGCCTACGTGAGTTACCGCCTGCTCGGCTCCAGCGCGAGCCTGGCAACCATCGGCCAGATCGCGTTCGCCGCCGTTACCCAACTGGCGCCAGCGATGCTTGGCGCGTTGTATTGGAAGCAGGCCAACCGACGAGGCGTATTTGCCGGCTTGGCGGCTGGCACTTTCTTGTGGTTCTACACCTTGGTCCTGCCGGTGACGGCGAAAAGCCTGGGGTGGTCGTTGAGCCTTTTCCCCGGCCTGACGTGGATGCATTCGCACCCCTTTGGTTTCACCGTCACCTCGTTAACCCTGGGTACTGTGTTTTCTCTTGCGGGCAATTTCACGCTGTTTGTGTGGGTCTCGATGCTGTCGCGCACACGGGTATCCGAGCATTGGCAGGCCGGGCGCTTTATCGGCCAGGAAATCAGCCAGCGCGCCAATGCGCGCTCGATGCTGTCGGTGCAAATCAGCGACCTGCTCAGCCTCGCGGCACGTTTTGTCGGCAAGGAACGCGCCGAGCAGAGCTTTATCCGATTTGCCTATCGCCAAGGCAAAGGTTTCAACCCCAACCAGAATGCCGATAACGACTGGATCGCCCACACCGAACGCCTGCTGGCCGGCGTGCTCGGCGCCTCTTCGACACGCGCAGTGGTAAAAGCCGCGATTGAAGGCCGGGAGATGCAGCTGGAGGACGTAGTACGCATCGCCGACGAAGCCTCCGAGGTGTTGCAATTCAACCGCGCATTACTGCAAGGCGCGATCGAAAACATCACCCAAGGCATCAGTGTGGTCGACCAGTCCCTCAAGCTGGTGGCCTGGAACCGCCGCTACCTGGAGCTGTTCAACTACCCTGAAGGCCTGATCAGCGTGGGCCGGCCGATTGCCGACATTATTCGCTACAACGCCGAGCGCGGCCTGTGTGGGCCGGGTGAGGCCCAGGTGCACGTCGCGCGCCGCCTGCATTGGATGCGCCAAGGCCGCGCGCACACCTCCGAACGTTTATTCCCGAATGGCCGCGTGATTGAGCTGATCGGCAACCCGATGCCCGGCGGTGGGTTTGTCATGAGTTTTACCGACATCACTGCGTTCCGGGAGGCCGAGCAGGCGCTGACCGAGGCCAACGAAGGCCTTGAGCAACGGGTGACCGAGCGTACCCATGAGCTTTCCCAGCTCAATGTCGCTTTGACCGACGCCAAGGGCGTGGCCGAATCCGCCAGCCAGTCGAAGACCCGCTTCCTTGCGGCTGTCAGCCACGACCTGATGCAACCCTTGAACGCTGCACGCCTGTTCTCCGCAGCCCTTTCCCACCAGCACGACGGCCTGTCTGCCGACGCGCGGCAATTGGTGCAACATTTGGACAGCTCGCTGCGCTCGGCCGAAGACTTGATCAGCGACTTGTTGGATATTTCACGCCTGGAAAACGGCAAGATCAACCCGCAGCGGCAGCCCTTTGTGCTCAACGAGCTGTTCGACACCCTCGGCGCCGAATTCAAGGCGCTGGCTCAGGAGCAGAACCTGCGCTTCCGCCTGCGCGGCAGCCGGTTGCGGATAGACAGTGACATCAAGTTGCTCAGGCGGATTCTGCAGAATTTTCTCACCAACGCGTTCCGCTATGCCGACGGCCCCGTGCTTTTGGGCGTGCGCAGGCGCAAGGACGAATTGTGCCTGGAAGTGTGGGACCGTGGCCCTGGCATCCCGCTGGATAAACAGAAGGTCATCTTTGAAGAGTTCAAGCGCCTGGACAGCCACCAGACCCGCGCCGAGAAGGGTCTGGGCCTGGGTTTGGCAATCGCTGACGGCCTGTGCCGCGTGCTCGGGCATACGTTGAGCGTGCGCTCGTGGCCGGGCAAAGGCAGCGTGTTCAGCGTGCGCGTGCCGCTGGCGCGTAACCAGGCCAGCCCGCAGGCCAAGATCGCGCCAGACAATGGGCTGCCATTAAGCGGCGCGCAGGTGCTGTGTGTGGATAACGAGGAAAGCATCCTGATCGGCATGCGCAGCCTGCTGACGCGCTGGGGCTGCGAAGTGTGGACGGCCACCGACCAGGCGCAGTGCGCGGCACTGCTGGCCGAGGGCGTGCGCCCGCAACTGGCGTTGGTGGATTACCACCTGGACCACGGCGAGACGGGCACGGAGCTGATGGGCTGGCTGCGGGCGCAGTTGGCAGAACCGATTCCCGGGGTGGTGATCAGTGCCGATGGGCGACCGGAGATGGTGGCCGAGGTGCATGCGGCAGGGTTGGATTACTTGGCCAAGCCGGTGAAGCCGGCGGCGTTGCGGGCGCTGTTGAGTCGGCATTTGCCGCTTTAAACAGAGTTTACTCGGCCCCACATTTTGGATTGCATTTACTCAGGCAGATGCGCCACACCGTCTGAATCGGTCATCGCCCGTTCAAGCAAATCCGCTGGCAGACTTTTACTCGCACGCGCACCCAGCAACCGCAATTGCTCGGTACGGCTGACCAGATTCCCACGCCCATCTGTCAGCTTGTTACGCGCCGCGCTGTAAGCCTTATCCAACTGTTGTAGGCGGTTGCCCACTTCATCCAGGTCCTGGATGAACAGCACGAATTTGTCGTACAGCCAGCCGGCCCGTTCGGCAATTTCCCGCGCATTCTGGCTTTGGCGCTCCTGCTTCCACAGGCTGTCGATCACTCGCAGGGTAGCCAGCAAGGTCGTGGGGCTGACAATCACGATATGGCGGTCAAACGCCTCCTGAAACAGGTTCGGCTCGGCCTGCAGGGCGGCGGAAAATGCGGCCTCGATGGGCACGAACAGCAACACGAAATCCAGGCTGTGCAGCCCTTCCAGACGCTTGTAATCCTTGCCGGCCAAGCCTTTGACGTGGTTACGCAGGGACAGCACATGCTGCTTGAGGGCCGCCTGGCCAATCACCTCATCATCTGCCGCGACGTATTGCTGATAGGCCGTGAGGCTGACCTTGGAGTCGACCACCACCTGCTTGTCGCCCGGCAACATGATCAGCACGTCCGGCTGAAAGCGCTCGCCGTCCGGCCCTTTGAGGCTCACCTGGGTCTGGTACTCGCGGCCCTTCTCCAGCCCGGCATGTTCCAGTACCCGTTCAAGAATCAGCTCGCCCCAGTTGCCCTGGGTCTTCTGGCCCTTGAGGGCACGGGTCAGGTTGGTGGCTTCGTCTGACAGGCGCAGGTTCAATTGCTGCAGACGCTCAAGCTCTTTAGCCAGGGAAAAACGCTCGCGGGCTTCGTTCTGATAGCTTTCTTCCACACGCTTTTCGAAGGACTGGATGCGTTCCTTCAGTGGGTCAAGCAACTGGCCCAGGCGTTCCTGGCTGGTTTCGGCGAAACGCTGCTCACGCTCATCGAAGATCTTCCCGGCCAGCTCGGCAAACTGCGCGCGCAACTCATCGCGCGAACCTTGCAGGTCGGCGAGGCGTTGTTGATGACTGTCCTGTTGTTCACGCAATTCGGCGCGCAAGGCAGCTGACAGCGCATCGAGGCGGCGCAGCTCGGTTTCCTTGGCGCTGCGGTCGAGGTTCCAGGCATGGGCGGCATCGCGGGCGTTATCGCGGTCGATTTGCAGCAGTTCGACTTCGCGGCGCATGGCGGCCAGGTCGGCCTGTTTCGCGGCATTGGCCTGGCTGAGGTCGCTGATTTCATCGCGGCTGGCGTCCAGTTGCGCGGCTAGCCCTTCCTGGGCCAGTTGCGCGGTTGCCAGGCGCTCTTCGAGCAGCTCCCAACCGGTCATGCGCGCGGTCAGTCGACGTTGAATCTGCCAGCACAGGGCCAATAAAGGCACTGCTGCACCCGCCAGACCCAAGGCAATACTGGTCCAGTCAAAAACCATAGCCATTTCTGCCATCACCGAAAAGGAGCAAGGTTAACCAAGCATGGGGCTTGAGGACAGCTCAGTCTTCGACCTGCCCCAACTCGCGCAGGGCGCGGCGGTCGCCAGCGCGAGCCGCCAGGCGCAGCAGGTCGTGGCCTATGCGGCGGTCGCGGGCGTTGCCGCACTCGCGGCACATCAACTGGCCCAGCCGACTTTGAGCGGCGACCACGCCATCGCGGGCCGGCTGCTTGAGCAAGCGCCCGGCGAAGTGCTTGATGTTGGCGTTATGCCCCAGCCGCGGGCTGTCGAGCAGCCACAAGGCAACCTTCAACGAAAATCGCTTGGGTGTGGTAACAGTTTGAGGGGTATCGGTAACAGAGGGTGATACTGAGCGAAACTTCATAAAGCACTGTGGGACAGATTGGAAGGCGCGCCACTCTACTCTTTTTTTCGCGCAGGTAAAGCTGGATAAATCCTACACGCCCGTTCTAGAGCAAGCGCTCGGGACAATCCACAGAAGCTGTGGATAACTCAGTGGACAACCCACCTTGAACCCGCTCAAAGCCCCATGAAACGGGGGCCGCAGTCAAACTGACGATTTTTTCACCAATAAAAAAAAGCGATGTTTTTCATTGACTTAAATTTTCGTTGCAGGCAAACGACGGCACTTGCGGGCAGTTGACAGAGTGGTTACACACCGCGCAACGAATGTGCACAAGTACCCATCCACTGGTTATATCGCCGACACTTTTTGCTTCAATCTGTCCGAAAATGTTACCGCCACAGAGCAACCAGCCTGCAAAACAGAGCACTTTTCAAAACCGCCCGCGCTCGCCACACTGCTGCACCAACGATGTCACTCTCCTGTAGGCGCAGATGAAAGGAATCCTGTTGTTCGCCGTGTTGTTGCTCGCCACCTGCGCGACATCATTGGGAATCAATGCAGCTTTGCCCTCGCCTGACGGGGCGTTGTTTGCCATCGCCATCCTGTTATCAGCGGCCTTTACTGCGGTAAGCCTGTGCATCGAGCTGGGTGAAGGCCGGATCAATGACATGCGCGACGTGATGAAGGTGATCGAAACCGGCCGCTCCTGGCGCCTGACCCTCGCGGCCTACGTGCTGGGCTGCTCGCTGGCGGCCGCCGTAACAGTGCTGGTCTATCGTGGTTTTCTAGGCAGCTGATAAAAGTTTTTTGCTCAGCCGCTTCCCTTCCCGGTTTCGATCCGTTACTATCCGCGGCGTTAGTACCAAGCTGAAAGTCAATTCTGGTCGAACAACTCCCCTGAACAACACGGGACCGACCACCTCGATGGTTTCCAGGTATCACTTGCGACGACACTGCCTTTGAACATGCAAAGGGTGCCGCGAAGTCTCAATACTCTGACCGAACCAACCTGCAAATTGATCAGGATCTTCACCCCGGGCCCAGAACCTTTGCCCCTGTTGTGCTGCCTGCCCTCCTAAGTACCTACCTGCCAGCCCAAGCGCGCCAACTTAATAGCGCTTCAAACTGGCTGCTTTGTTCCAGTCGGTTCTTCGTTTGATCAATGGTGATCAACGTTACTGGAACGTTTTAACGCTGCACGGTTCTTATCCGTGTCATTTGTAGGAACACCAATAATATGAACACTCAAATCCACACTCAGGATGCCATTCGCACCCTCACCAACGCTTTTGCACCAATGAACTGCCTGATCATGGCCGCTCGCAAAGGCTGCTTCAGCTTCACCCTGGTCAACGAACACGGCATCGCTCGTCACAGCGAACGCCTGTACCCCGATCAATACTCCAGCGCAGAGCCGCTGCAGGCCGTGATCGAGCGTACCCGTCAGGCACTGACTGCCTGATCGACCCGAGTCGCTGAAACACAAAAACCCTGTTTAAAAAGCAGGGTTTTTTATTGCCTGAAATTCGGCATTGAAACATTTTCGCTAAGTTCAAATAGATATAAACGTTATAACTAAATGAAGAAGATGTTTTAAAAACAGTCCTTTACATCGTAAATATGACACTACACTTCAACTCAAGCGGCTTGATCCGCTTGCGACGGGCCTGAGATCCGATTCACAGCTGCCAAGCCCCCTCTCAGGCACCGTCGACCACTTTCATGGACCGAGGCTTGTATGGGTATCGCCGCCAGCGAATTGTGTCGTTATGTGATCCGGCCGACGTTGATTTACCTCGGCCGCCATAATGCGACAGCCGAAGCCCTGCTGCTGGGCATTGCTGCCAGCCAGTCGGAACTCGGCTCGGCCCTGCACGACCGTCGTGGCCACGGCCTGTACAGCATCACCGAACCGCGCCACCGCGCCCTTTGGGACCATTACCTGGCGCGCGACCCCGAGCGCGCCAGCCTGGTACGCGGCCTGGCCAGTCAGCACGCATTCCTCAGTGCGCCCCAGCTTGAGTTAACCGTCAATCTGCGTTACGCCACCGCCATCGCCTGGCTGCTGGTGGAGCAGCACAGCCCTGCCCTGCCGCAGCCGGGCGATGTACTGGCAATGGCACGTATCTGGAAAGAAATTTTTCACCCACAAGGTCGGCTGCGGGACTTCACCCAAGCCTGGCAGACCTGTGTTTCACCCATGAATCAGGTCACTTGTTGACCAGGCGTTTTGCAAGATTCGGCTAAAAACCCCGATTTTGGTCGGATTGTCCTACAAAACCGCTCTATCTCCTGCATTACAGCCTATAGCGCTAACCTAAATTTATTGTTACTTTCCGCAGCGGTGATCACCACGGAGTTCTAATAATGAAAAAAGTAATGCTCAAGACCACACTTAGCCTCGCCGTTGCCATGGCCTCCACCCAACTGTTCGCGAGCGGCTTTGCCCTCAACGAGCAAAGCATCAGTGGGATGGGTACAGGTTTCGCCGGGCGCTCTTCATCTGCCGATGATGCAAGCACTGTCGCTGGCAACCCTGCCGGCATGTCACGCCTCAAGCGCGATCAAATCACTGCCGGTGTCGCAGCTATCGACGCCAAGACCGATATCAAAAACACCAGCGGTGGCCCACCCGGCAGCAGCAACGACGGTGACATGGTTCCTTTTACCAAAGTCCCGATGTTGTTTGCCGTGAAAAAAGCGACCGATGACCTGGCGTTCGGCCTGGGCGTGTATGCGCCGTTCGGCCTGATCACCAACTACGAAGACAGCTTCGGCGGCCGTTACTACGGCAAGAAGAGTGACGTTAAAGTCGTCACCCTCCAGCCGACTGTCAGCTACGCCTTCAACGAATACGTGTCCGTGGGTATCGGCCCGACGTTCAACAAGATCAGCGGTAACCTGACCTCGTCGACGCCGCTGGCGCAAACCTTCGGCCGCAATGATGGCCTGGTGGACATCAAGGGCGATGACACCGCATGGGGCTACAAAGTCGGTATCCTGGTGACGCCATGGGCGAGCACCAACATCGGCCTGACGTACACCTCCAAGGTTTCCTACAACCTGTCGGGTCACACCGATATTTCCGGCCGTGGTTTTGGTCCGTTCAACGGCGGGCGTTTTGACGCCAAGTTGAACATCACCACCCCAGAATCCTACGACATGTCCATCACCCACAAGCTGGATGACCAATGGACGTTGTATGCGGGTACCACATGGACCCGTTGGAGCCGCCTGAAAGAAATCACCGTCAACAACTCGGGCGTTTCGCCTGCACTGGGTGGCGCGGCTGGCCCGATCGGTCGCATCAACGAGCCACAGAACTGGCATGACACCTGGGCCTCGGCCATCGGTGCTTCGTTCCAGGTCAACAAACAGTGGGTACTGCGCACCGGTTTCTCGGTTGACCAATCGCCTACCAACAACACCGACCGTTCGGTGCGTATCCCGACTGGCGACCGTAAGGCTGTCAGCTTTGGTGCCGGCTTCAGCCCTACTGAAGACTGGACGATCGACGCTGCCGTCTCCTACCTGTGGGAAGAAGAAGTCAACGTCAACCGTACCGGCAAGGGCAACGCCTACAACGCCGAGTACAAAAACAGCGCTTGGGGTTACGGCCTGGGTGCGACTTACAAGTTCTGATTCACTGCGAGCCTGACCGGCTCGCCAGCTGAATCTAAAAAAGCCCCGCTCTCCTGCACAGGAGGCGGGGCTTTTTAATCGCCGACGATCAGGGTTTGGAAGCCAAGGCTTCTTCCACTGCATTGATCAAGTCCGGGCTGTCCGGCTTGGTCAAACTGGAGAAGTTGGCAATTACCTTGCCTTGGCGGTCGACCACGTACTTGTAGAAATTCCATTTCGGCGCGCTGGTCTGCTGCGCCAGCACCTTGAACAGGTGTACCGCATCCGGTCCTTTGACTTTTTGCGGTTCGGTCATGGTGAAGGTCACGCCGTAATTCACGTAACAGACCTTGGCGGTCTCTTCACCGGTCTTGGCTTCCTGCTTGAAGTCATCGGACGGCACGCCAATCACTTCCAGCCCCTGGCCCTTGTAGCGCTGGTACAAGGCTTCGAGGCCTTTGAACTGTGGCGCGAACCCGCAGAAGCTGGCGGTGTTGACGATAACCAGGGGTTTGCCGGCAAAGCGCTGGCACAAATCGATGGATTCCTTGGCGCGCAGCTTGGGCAATTGGCCCTCAAGCAACGGTGGGCAATCAGCGGCCATGGCAACACTGCCAATGGCCATCAGGACGGGTACTGCAAGCCAGCGCATCTGCATGTCGTGAGTCCTTAACATTTCCAGACCACGAACTTAACAGATCGACATACCCAGTTGCATCAATGCCAGCCCACCACGCTGCCAGCCCCACCAGGCCAGCAGCATCAGCACGACCAGCGCCGCTACCGTCAAACACCGTGCCGTCACACTCATGCCGCCTCCATCTGCGCCTGCAAGCGCGCCACCGGCCGCTCGCGCACCGGCCAGTTCAGCGCGGCGGCGAGCACGCTCAGCAGAATCGCCACCTGCCAGATCAAATCGTAGTTGCCGGTTCGATCATAGACCACCCCGCCCAACCAGCCGCCGAGGAACGACCCGATTTGGTGGAACAGGAACACGATCCCACCGAGCATCGAGAGGTTTCGCACACCAAACAAGGTTGCGACGGTGCCATTAGTCAGCGGCACCGTAGACAGCCACAAAAAGCCCATGGCCATGCCAAACAGGTAGGCCGTGATTTCGGTGACCGGCGCCCACAGGAACAACACAATGACGACCGCACGCAGCAGGTACAGGCCGGTAAGCAAGCGCGGCTTGGACATGCGCCCGCCGAGCCAGCCGGCGGTGTAGGTGCCGAATACATTAAACAGACCGATCAAGGCCAGCACCGTGGTGCCCACCGTGGCCGGCAAATGCTGGTCGACCAGATACGCCGGCAGGTGCACGCCGATAAACACCACCTGGAAACCGCACACAAAAAAGCCGAATGCCAGCAACCAGAAGCCGGAATGGGAACAGGCTTCCTTCAAGGCTTCACGCAAGGTTTGCTGGCCAGTCACCACCGGCAGCGGCTTGTCCTTGAGCATCGCCACCAGCGGCAGAATCAGCGCCACCATCAGCCCCAGCGCCAACAAGGCGGCCGACCAGCCCAGCCAGCCGATCAAGCCCAATGTGCCGGGCACCATGGCGAACTGACCAAAAGAGCCTGCGGCGCTGGCGATGCCCATGGCCATGCTGCGTTTTTCCGGCGGTACGGCGCGGCCCACCACGCCGAGAATCACCGAAAACGAGGTGCCCGACAGGCCGATACCAATCAGCAAGCCGGCACTTAGTGACAATGACCACGCCGAATCGGACATGCCCATCAACACCAGGCCCACGGCGTACAGTACGCCGCCGACGAACACCGTTTTGGTCGCGCCGAAACGGTCGGCCAGGGCGCCGGTAAACGGCTGCGCCAAGCCCCAGATCAGGTTCTGCAGGGCAATCGCGAAGGCAAACGTCTCACGCCCCCAGCCAAATTCGTTGCTCATCGGCGCCAGGAACAGGCCGAAACCGTGCCGCACGCCCAAGGACAACGCCAGGATCAGCGCACTCCCCACAAGGATCCAACCACTGGTGCGCCACATCGAGGTCATGTTCTTATTCTCCGCTCGCGGGTATATACCCGCTTGTAATCGAACAAACCCGCGCTCAGGCGAGTTCATCCAGCAAGGCCAGCAAGGTTTCGCGCTTTTCGGCGCCTAACTGATCAATCAATTTTTGCTGCGCCGCTTCCCACGCCGGCAACGCCGCAGCCAGCCGTTCTTCGCCGGCTTGCGTCAACAGCACCAGGCGGTTGCGCAAGTCATCACCCTCGACCAACTGCACCAGGCCTTCGCCTTCCAGCACCCGCAAGTTGCGCCCCAAGGTGCTGCGATCCAGGCCCATGGCGTCGGCCAGGCTGGAAATGCTCGGTTGGTCGAGACGCTGCAAGTTGCACAGCAAAGAATACTGGGCGACGTTGATCCCGAAGCCGTCGAGAGCGCCGTCGTAATGCCTGCTGACGCCACGGGCGGCACGTCGCAGGTTGGTGCATAAACATTGGGAGGCAAGCATGGAACGTGTATATACCCGCGATTAAGGAAATGCAAGAAAGTGTTACAGAGCCAAACCGATCAACACCGCGACTTCCAGCAACTCCAGGAGTGCGCCAGCTGTGTCGCCGGTGGTGCCACCCAGCCGGTTGACCATCAATTGGCGCAGGCCGATAAAACACAGCGCCGTCAGCAGAACAGCCATGCCGCCGCTGAAACCGCCGATCAGAATGCAGGCCAGGCCACTGAGGATCAGCACCTGTTGGCCGACAACCCGCGGTAAATGGTCCGACAGCGCCTGACCCAAACCGCCTGCACGCACATAGCGCGTGGTAAGGAACAGCGCCAGCATCGACGCCCGCCCGATCAACGGCGCCAGGATCAATGCCGCGTCATTACGTTGCTCGATCAACGCCACCAGCGCGGTGAACTTGAGCAACAGCACCAAGCCCAGGGTAACCACCGCAATCGGCCCGCTGCGCGGGTCTTTCATGATGGTCAGGGTGCGCTCGCGGTCGCCGAAGCCACCGAGCCAGGCATCGGCGCTGTCCGCCAGGCCGTCCAGGTGCAGGCCACCGCTAAGCAACACCCACGCGGTCAGCAATAAGGCGGCATGCAGCAACAACGGCGCGCCCATCAATACGCTGTTCAGCGCCCATAACAGCACGCCGAATAACAGCCCGACCACGGGATAAAACAGCAGCGAACGCCCCAACTCTTGTGGCTGCGGCATGCCCGGCAAACGAATCGGCAGGCTGCTGAGAAATTGCAGGGCGATCCAGAATGGCAGCATCGTCAGGTTCCTTCCTTCAACACACCATCGGCAGCCACATGCAGGCTGAACAGCCCACCATGGCCGACCTCGACATTCAACAACTGCTCGCGCGGCAAACCTCGCGCTCGCGCCAATAGCAGACGCATCACACCACCGTGGCTGATCAGCAACACGCGCTCACCGGCGTAAGCCTGGTGCAAGCGCGAGACGGCGCTGAGGACACGGTGTGAAAAGTCGCTGACCGGCTCGCCCTCAGGCGGTGTGAAGCTGTAGGGGTCGGCCCAGAACAGGCCGAGCCCTTCGGCGTCGGTTTCCATCAGCGCCGCTGCGCTATGCCCTTCCCAGGCGCCGAAGTGCAATTCCTGCAGGTCTTTTTCCAGGCTCACCGGCACATCGAGGCGTGCGCCCAACTCTTGGGCGAACATCGCGCAACGTTGCAGCGGCGAGCTGACCAGGCGGTCCCAAGGGCCCTGCTCTGCTACGGCGGCGCGCATCTGCGCCCAGCCCTTGTCGGTGAGCGCGTCGTCGAGGCTGCCGCGCAGGCCGCCGCCCAGCTCGGTTTCGCCGTGGCGCAACAGGTCCAGGTGCAAGGTCATGCCGGGCGGTCTGCCACGGCCGCTTCGGCGAATGTCGCCATTTGCCCGTGGAGCGCACACGCAAGGCGCAGCAACGGCACCGCCAGCGCCGCACCACTGCCCTCGCCCAGGCGCAGGCCGAGCTGCAGCAAGGGTTCGGCGTTGAGGCTTTGCAGTACGTGACGATGGCCCGGCTCGGCGCCACCATGGCCGAATACCAGCCATTCTCGACACGCCGGGTTCAGGCGCGTGGCGACCAGTGCGGCGACGGTGCAGATAAACCCGTCCACCAGCACGACGATGCCTTCTTGTGCGCAGGCCAGGTAGGCACCGACCAGCGCGGCAATTTCAAACCCGCCGAGGTTGAACAGGGTGTGCAATGCGTCATCGCGCTGTCCGGCATGCAGCGCCAGTGCGCGCTCGATAACTGCCACTTTGTGGCTGACGCCCTGGGCGTTCAAACCGGTGCCCGGGCCTGTAAGGTCGCTGACCTTGCAATCGAGCAGCGCACAGGCCAAGGCGCTGGCGGCGGTGGTATTACCGATGCCCATTTCACCGCCGATAAACAGCTGGGCGCCACCGGCCAAAGCGCGCCGAGCGCTATCGCGACCGGCTTGCAGCGCCAGGCAGCCCTGAGCTTCAGTCATGGCTGGGCCGTTGACGAAATTGGCCGTGCCCGCGCCGATGTTCAGGTGACGCACTCCGGGCAGGTTCAGCGAGGGCGTCACCGTGCCGAGGTCGACCACTTCCAGCTGCGCATCCAGCTGACGTGCCAACACACTGATGGCCGCGCCGCCAGTGACGAAGTTGTGCAGCATCTGCCCGGTCACTTCCTGGGGAAACGCCGACACGCCTTCTGCGACGACGCCATGGTCACCGGCAAAAATGGCGATCCACACTTGGTCCACCAACGGTTTGACCTGGCCTTGCAGGCCGGCCAGTTGCACCGCTACAGCTTCGAGCTGGCCGAGCGAACCGGCCGGTTTGGTCAGCTGTTGTTGGCGCGCCAGCGCTTGTTCGTACGCTGAGGCGTCGACAGCCTTACAAGGGTTGAGCCACCAGGTGTCAGTCATAACGCAGTACCTTTCAAAGTCAGGGGCAGGCCGGCAACCGTCAGGACAACACGCTGACACCGCTCGGCCAAGGCTTGATGCAGCCAACCGGCTTCATCCACATAGCGGCGAGTCAATTCGCCCAGCGGCACGACACCCATTCCGGTCTCGTTGCTGACAAAAATGATTTCACCCGGCAGTGCAGCCAGGGTTTGCAGCAATTGATCGCGCTCCAGCGCCAGGCGCGCCGGGTCTTCGAGCATCAGCAGGTTGGTAAGCCACAGGGTCAGGCAGTCCACCAGCAGGCAGCGATCGGCAGCGGCGTTTTCGCGCAGTACGCGGGCCAGCTCGATGGGTTCTTCAATCAGGCCCCAATGATCGGGACGCCGCGCACGGTGATGCGCGACGCGCGCGCTCATCTCGCCATCCAGCGGCTGGCTGGTGGCGATGTAGATGACGGGCAAGGTGCTGTCGCTGGCAAGTTTTTCGGCCAGGCGGCTTTTGCCGGAGCGGGCACCGCCGAGGATTAATTGATGCATGGGGTGGCACCTTGTTCGGCGGGTGGAGAGGTTGAAGTGTGCCGCGGCAAGTGGGGTGAGTCAGATAGGCATGCAGTGGCTGAGCCATGGCCATCGCAGGCAAGCCAGCTCCCACATTTGGACTGGGTGTACACCGTCAGAGCCCGCATAGCTTGCGCAACAACGCGGTATCCAGATGATTTTCCACCAGGTCCGCCAAACGCTCGATATCGCGCTCGCGCAAGGCGTGGTAATCCACCTCCTGCACGTCCTGCAACCCAGCCCAGCGCAACAAGGCGCTGCACGCCGCGGGGCTTTCGAACAGGCCATGCAGGTAGGTGCCGAGAATCTGCCCGTCGGCACTCTGGGCGCCGTCACTGCGGCCGTCATCCAACCGCACGGCGGCGTTCGCCAGCGCTTCACCGCAAGTCACGCCGGCGTGAATCTCATAACCACTGACCTCGGCATCTTCCAGCAACAAGCGCCCACGCACATTGCGCAGCTGCTTCTCTTCCTCCAGCGTCGTACTGAACGCCAACAGCCCCAAGCCTTCACTGGAGCCAGCCGGCCCTTCCAGCCCGAGCGGGTCATGCAGCTGCTCGCCGAGCATCTGCAAGCCGCCGCAAATCCCCAGCACCTTGCCGCCATAACGCAAGTGCCGCACCACGGCAGTGTCCCAGCCGTTGGCGCGCAAATAGGCCAAGTCACTGCGCACGCTTTTGGAGCCCGGCAGGATAATCAGGTCGGCAGGCGGAATCGGCTGGCCCGGCCCGACAAACTGCAAATCCACCTGCGGGTGCAGGCGCAGCGGGTCGAAATCGGTGTGGTTGCTGATGCGCGGCAATACCGGCACCACCACCTTGAGCACTTGGGCGGCCTTGTCGATCTGGCGCTGGTCGATGCCGTCTTCGGCTTCCAGGTGCAGGTCCATCACGTAGGGCAGTACGCCCACCACTGGCTTGCCGGTGCGCGCTTCCAACCAGTCGAGGCCAGGCTGCAGCAAGGCGATGTCGCCGCGAAAACGGTTGATAATGAAGCCCTTGACCCGCGCCTGTTCGGTTGGCGAAAGCAATTCCAGAGTGCCGACCAGATGGGCGAACACGCCGCCGCGATTGATGTCGGCAATCAGTAGCACCGGGCAATCCACAGCCTCGGCAAAACCCATATTGGCAATGTCATTGGCGCGCAGATTGATCTCGGCGGGCGACCCCGCGCCTTCCACCATCACCACCGGGTAAGCCGCGCTCAGGCGTGTGTGAGAGGCTAGCACCGCCTGCATCGCGATGGCTTTATAGTCGTGATAGGCCACGGCGTTCATGCTGGTCACGGCGCGGCCATGGATGATGACTTGGGAGCCGGTGTCGCTGTTGGGTTTGAGCAGCACCGGGTTCATGTCAGTGTGTGGCGCCAGGTTGGCGGCCTGGGCTTGCACCGCCTGGGCGCGGCCGATCTCGCCACCTTCAGCGGTCACGGCACTGTTGAGCGCCATGTTCTGCGGCTTGAACGGCGCCACCGCGATGCCTTGGCGCACCAGCCAGCGACACAGCGCGGTCACCAGGGTACTTTTGCCCGCGTCGGAGGTGGTGCCTTGCACCATCAGCGTACTCATGGTGCTTCCTTGTAGACAGCCAGGGCTTCGTCGAGTCGCAGCCAATCTGCCTCGGTATCGGGCAAGCCAAAGCGCAGGCTGCTGTCGTGGACAAACAGGCGCAGCAGAATGCCGCGCTGGGCCATGAATTCATGCATGCGTTCGGCGTGCGGGGTGATCAGCCACTGGAACAGGGCGCAGCCACCGTGGGGTTGAAAGCCGTGGCGTTCGAGCAGGTCAAACAAGCGCCGGCCCGCTTCGACACAGCGCTCACGCTGACGAACCTGCCCGGCGGTATCACGCAGGCACACTTGCCCGAGCACGCGGGTCGGCCCGCTGACGGCCCACGGCCCAACCTGCTCGGCCAACAGCCGCAGCAACCGGCGCTCAGCCAGCACGAAGCCCAGGCGCACACCGGCCAGGCCGAAAAATTTGCCGAACGAGCGCAATACAATCAGGCCGACATGATGGGTGTGGCTGGCCAGGCTGAGCTCTGGTGTGACGTCCATGAATGCCTCGTCCACCACCAGCCAACCGCCGCGTTGGGCCAGCCGCGCGTGCCAGTCCAGCAGGCGTTGCGGGCTCAGGCTAAGGCCGGTGGGGTTGTTGGGGTTAACCACCACCAGCACGTCAAGGCTGTCGAGAAAGAAGTCGACTTCCTGCTCCTGCACTTCGCGCACTACATACCCGGCGCGGCGCCAGGCTTCGGCGTGCTCGGCGTAACAGGGCGACAACACGCCAACCTTGCCGGAGCGGCGCAGGCGCGGCAGCAGCTGGATCGCGGCCTGGGAGCCCGGCACCGGCAGCAGGTGGGCGGCACCGTAATAGTCGCAGGCGGCCTTTTCCAGGCCGTCGTCGGCTTCCGGCAAACGCGCCCAGGCGCGCAGCGGGATGTCCGGGATCGACCAGGGCCAGGGCGCGAGGCCGCTGGACAGGTCAAGCCAATCGGCCTCGGCAATCCCGTATTCAATCACCGCCTTACGCAGGCGCCCACCGTGCTCAAGCATACAATTGCGCCCCCGCGCAGAGGATCAACAGCCATAACCAAACGCCACGCTGCACCAGTTGCCAGCCACGGTCGATGGCGTCGGCATCGGCGGCCGGGCCTTCGCCCAACTGCGGACGCTGATGCAGCTCGCCGTGATAGATCGCCGCGCCACCCAGCTCGACGCCCAGGGCGCCCGCCCCGGCCGCCATCACCGGACCCGCGTTGGGACTGTCCCAGGTGGGGCCTTGGGTGCGCCAGCATTTGAGCGCCAAGCGAGTTTTGCCTAAAACGGCGTAGGTCAGCGCCACCAGCCGTGCAGGAATATAGTTGAGCACATCGTCGATCTTGGCCGCTGCCCAGCCGAAGCGCTCGAAGCGTTCGTTGCGATAGCCCCACATGGCGTCGAGGGTGTTGCTCAGGCGGTACAGCACCACGCCCGGCACACCGGCGACCACAAACCAGAACAACGCGGCGAATACCGCGTCGCTGCCGTTCTCCAGCACTGACTCGGTGGCGGCGCGGGCGACTTCGGTGCTGTCCAGCTCGCTGGTCTGGCGACTGACCAGATAACTCACACGTTTGCGCGCTTCATCCAGGTCACCGCTGCGCAACGCCTGCGCAACCGGGATCACATGTTCACCCAGGCTGCGCATGCCGAGCGCCAGGTACAGCGCCAGGATTTCCAGGACCCAGCCGATATAGGGCGCCCACGATAACGCGGTCGCCAGCAGTGTCAGCGGCACCACGGCGATAAACCATGCGGTCACGCCGTGGCTGCGCCAGCCACGGCCACCGGTGTTGAAACGTTGCTCGATGCGCCCGGCGAAATTGCCGAACGCCACCAGCGGATGCCAGCGCCTGGGTTCACCCAGCAGCGCATCCAGCGCCACCGCAGCGACACACAGCAAGGCCACACTCATTGACTCACTCCCCACACATTCTCATACAACATGTCACTCAGCGGCCGTGGTTCGGTCCAGCCTTCGAGTTGCAACATCGGTGCCGGGTAGAACTCGGCCACCGGGCCCAGGCACAACACGGCCAGGGGTTTGGCGCCGGGCGGCAGACCCAGCAGGTCGGCCAGGGCTTGTGGCTCGAACAGCGAGACCCAGCCCATACCAATGCCCTCGACACGGGCGGCCAGCCAGAGATTCTGGATCGCGCAAGACAGCGACGCCATGTCCATCTCCGGCAAGGTGCGCCGGCCAAAAATATGGCGCTCGCGGTCGTCCATCAACGCGGCCACCAATACTTCGGCGCAGTCGTGGATGCCTTCGACCTTGAGCTTCATGAATTCGTCGGAGCGCTCGCCCAGGGCTTCGGCGGTGCGCACGCGTTCTTCCTCCACCAATTGCTGAATATTCCCACGCAGTTGACGGTCGCTGATGCGGATAAACCGCCAGGGTTGCATCAAGCCCACGCTGGGCGCCTGGTGTGCGGCCTGGAGCAGGCGGTGCAGCAATTCGGGCGCGACCGTGCCGCCGGTGAAGTGGCGCATGTCGCGGCGTTCGGCGATGGCGCGGTAGACGGCTTGGCGGTCGGCTTGGGGATAGGCGTTGTCCGTCATGGCCCTATCGCGGGCAAGCCCGCTCCCACATTTGCAATGCATTCCCCTGTGGGAGCTGGCTTGTCGGGTCGCCGCATCGCTGCGATAGCGGTCTCAATGCTCGGCGCAAAGAGTGCGGCCACCGCCGTCGGGTTAGACGGAAAATAAAAGTGCACATATGAAGCCGTCATCCGCCCCTGCCGATACACCGCCTCCGCCCCGCGCCCGCCATTGGGGCTCAGGCCGCGGGCAATCGGCTGCCATTCGGTGCTGGTCAGGGAATGGTGATAGGTATGGCCGCGCAGCACGCCTTCGGGCAACTCGACACTTTGCAGGGCCAGGGCGGCAAGTTTCTTTTGCATCACCGCATCGCCTTGCAGCAGGCCGACCAGTTCGGCACGGGCGCCGTCCACATCGGTGAGCGAATCCAGCAGGTAGAGCATGCCGCCACATTCAGCCAGCAGTGGTTTGCCAGCCGCATGATGGGTGCGAATAGCCGCAAGCATCCGGGTGTTTTCAGACAGTGCCTGGTGATGCAATTCGGGATAGCCGCCGGGCAAGTACAGGCTGTCGGCGTCGGGCAATTGGTGATCATGGATCGGCGAGAAAAACTTCAACTCAGCGCCCATTGCCCGCAACAGATCCAGGCTGGCGCCGTAGGTAAAAGCGAAGGCTTCATCACGGGCTACGGCAATACGCACACCGGCCAACAGCGGCTCAGCCTCAATCAGTTGCGGCGCGGCGAACGTCACCGGCGGCGGCAACGCCACTTCGCAGCTGCTGCCCAGCGCCTGGGCTGCGGCGTCCAGGCGCGCATCGAGGTCATTGAGTTCACTGGCTTGCACCAGGCCCAGGTGACGACTCGGTAATTCAATCCCGGTTTCACGGGACAGCGCGCCATACCAGCGCAGGCCTTCGGTGAGGCTGCCCTCGAGCAGCTGCGCATGACGCAGGGTGCCGACACGGTTGGCCAGCACACCGGCGAACGGCAAGTCCGGCTGGTAGCGCGCCAGGCCCAAGGCCAAGGCACCAAAGGTCTGGGCCATGGCGGTGCCATCAATGACCCCGAGCACCGGCACACCAAAGTGCCGCGCCAGGTCGGCGCTCGACGGTGTGCCGTCAAACAGCCCCATTACGCCTTCGATGAGAATAAGGTCAGCCTCGCCGGCTGCTTCCCACAGCAAGCGGCGACTTTCTTGCTCGCCCACCATCCACATGTCCAACTGATACACCGGCGCACCGCTGGCGCGCTCGTGGATCATCGGGTCGAGAAAATCCGGCCCGCATTTGAACACGCGCACCTTGCGCCCCAGGTTGCGGTGCAAGCGGGCGAGCGCGGCGGTGACGGTGGTTTTGCCCTGGCCGGACGCCGGTGCGGCGATCAATACGGCTGGGCAATGACGGGGCTGATTCAAAGTTCGACGCCCTTCTGTGCCTTGATACCGGCTTGGAACGCGTGCTTGAGCATGCCCATTTCGGTGACGGTGTCGCCCATTTCGATCAGTTCAGGCTTGGCGCCACGGCCAGTCACCACAACGTGCTGCATGGGTGGGCGGGCCTGCAGGTCGCTGAGCACCTGGTCCAGATCGAGGTAGCCGTGCTTGAGGGCGATGTTCAACTCGTCCAGCACCACCAGGCCGATGGACGGGTCTTGCAGCAATTCGCGGGAAACTGCCCAGGCGGCTTCGGCGGCGGCGATGTCGCGCTGGCGGTCCTGGGTTTCCCAGGTGAAGCCTTCGCCCATTACATGGAAACGCACTTGCTCGGGGAAACGCCGGAAGAACAACTCTTCGCCGGTGCTGTTACGCCCCTTGATGAACTGCACCACGCCGCACTGCATGCCGTGGCCCATGGCGCGGGCGAGCATGCCGAATGCCGAGCTGCTTTTGCCTTTGCCGTTACCGGTCAGCACCAGCAGCAAGCCGCATTCGTTTGGGGAATTGGCGATACGCTCGTCGATCACGGCTTTTTTGCGCAGCATGCGCGCCAGGTGGCGTTCGTCGCGGTCGGGGGAATCAGTCATGGCAGCTCTCCGTTGGGGCTGGACAAAAACGGCGGGCAGGAAAAAGAAAAACAGACAGCCAAGCATCGCCCACCGTGATGCTGTTGGATGATCCAGGCCGGTCTCCGGGCTCATGAGTGGCGCTCTGCTGATAGCGCGAGCAGGCCAACGGCGCGCCTTCCCATATCACGCGGATACAGTGGCAAAAGGCACCGTTTTGACTCATTTACCGTTGCGGGGGCAGCGCCGGAATTGCGGCTGCGCTGTGTACAAACGCGCTCACTCACCGGCTTCCCTGTTTCACTCTGTCGGCACATGGGCCACAGAGCACCTGGAACAAGCCGCGAAGGTTAGTGGGTTGGGGGTGGAGCGTCAATTAAAGCTGGCCTTGCACTTGAACCATCCGACTGCCGCGCTTCTCTACCTTTACAGGTATTAAGGAGAAAACCATGTACAAAACCAGACTCGCCTTACTGATCATGCTGGCAGGCACCCTCGCCGCCTGCGGTGAAAGCTCTACCCTGCAGGTCTCGGACGGCACCGGGCCATCGCCCAACCTGCCGGAGCCGAACAAAACCCTGATCCCCACCGTAAACATCGCCCCGGCGATCGGCTGGCCGGAGGGTGCCAAGCCGACAGCCGCTGCCGGGACTCAAGTAGCGGCATTTGCCGAAGGCCTGGATCACCCGCGCTGGCTCTACGTTTTGCCTAACGGGGATGTGCTGGTAGCCGAAACCAATTCGCCACCCAAACCGGATGACGCCACGGGCATTCGTGGCTGGGTGATGGAGAAGGTCATGGGCCGCGCGGGCGCGGGCGTGCCGAGCCCGAACCGCATCACACTGCTGCGCGATGCCGACCATGATGGCGTGGCCGAGACGCGCACGGTGTTTCTGGAGAACCTCAATTCACCGTTTGGCATGACCCTGGTGGGTAACGACCTGTACGTCGCCGATTCGGACAAGCTGCTGCGCTTCCCTTACCAGCCGGGTGAAACCGCGATCAAGGAGGCCGGTACCAAGGTGGTCGACCTGCCGGGCGGCAGTATCAACCACCACTGGACCAAAAATGTGGTGGCCAGCAAGGACGGCAGCAAGTTGTATGTGAGTGTCGGCTCCAACAGCAATGTCGGTGAGAACGGCCTGGCGGCGGAGGAAGGCCGAGCGGCGATCTGGGAGGTCGACCGCGCCACGGGCCAGCACCGTATCTTTGCCTCCGGTTTGCGCAACCCCAATGGCATGGCCTGGGAACCGCAGAGCGGCAAGCTGTGGACGGCGGTCAACGAGCGCGATGAAATCGGCAGCGACCTGGTGCCGGACTACATCACCTCGGTCAAGGATGGCGCGTTTTATGGCTGGCCCTTCAGTTACTACGGCCAACATGTGGACGTGCGGGTCTCACCGCAAAACCCCGACCTGGTCGCCAAGGCCATCGCCCCGGACTATGCCGTGGGGCCGCATACCGCGTCCCTTGGGTTGACGTTTGCCGAGGGCAGTAAACTCCCGGCACAGTTCAGCAACGGCGCTTTTATTGGCCAGCATGGTTCGTGGAACCGCAAACCGCACAGTGGCTACAAGGTGATCTTCGTGCCGTTCGAGGGTGGGCAACCCAAGGGGCAGCCGGTGGACGTGCTGACCGGGTTTCTCAATAAAGACGAAAAAGCCATGGGCCGGCCGGTGGGCGTGGTGATTGATCAGCAAGGGGATTTGCTGGTGGCCGATGATGTGGGGAATAAGGTGTGGCGGGTGTCGGCGGTTAAGTAACTGCCTTGTATGGGGCCCATGTGGGAGCTGGCTTGCCTGCGATGGAATCGCCTCGGTTTAACTGACAGACCGAGCCGCCTGAATCGCAGGCAAGCCAGCTCCCACACAAGCCGGCTCAGACACTTGGGCCCGAGTGGCTTAAGGATTACGCGCCAGGCTTGCCGGCAACACGCGCTTGGCGCTCAGGTAGGCATTCTGCCAATAGGCCTTGGACAAGGTGTCCAACTTCACCGTACCGCCCGTTTGCGGGGCATGTACGAATCGCCCCTCACCCACGTAGATACCTGCGTGGCTTACCCGCGAGCCGCCACCGGTGGCGAAGAAGATCAAGTCGCCGGTTTGCAGGTTGTTCTCGCTCACATCCTGAGCGCGCATCACGATCAGTTCGCGGGTGGTGCGCGGCAGGCTGATGCCGGCGGCGTCACGGTACACAAAGCCGATCAGGCCGCTGCAATCGAACCCGGAGTCCGGGGTGTTGCCGCCCCAACGGTAAGGCGTGCCGACCAGGCCCAGCGCACGGAAGAGCACGTCTTCGGCAGCTGGCGAGAAATTTTGGGTCGAATAGTTGAACACCGGCCTGGGCTTGACCGCGACAGGCGCAGGCGGCGGTGGACGGCTTGCGCAGGCGCTGAGGAGCGCGGCGCAAACAAGAAGAATGAGGCGGGCTGAGGTCGACATGGGCAGAACAATCCTGATCTGGATGCGGCTTTCGCTGCCGAACGCTGAAAACCAGAACGCGCAAGCAAAGCTCGCGCGAACGGATTACAACAATGTCCAGGGATTCTAGCGCTTACGCGTCAAACTTCAAGTATCACTTTAACTTTACTTACTAGCGGTAACCGTAGTCGGGGCCATGGCGAGGGCGCGCTTGGCTTCGATGAAGGTTTTGCTCCAGTAGCTGTCACCCAGGTTGTCGACTCGAACACCGCCACTGCGACGGCTGCTGGAGTGGATAAACTGGTTATCGCCCAAGTAGATACCGGCGTGGCTTACACGACCACGGCCTGCCGTACTAAAGAAAAGCAGATCACCGGGCTTGAGGTTGTTGCGTGCGACCAACGGTGCATCCACGTTGATCATTTCGCGTGTCGAGCGTGGCAAATTCATGCCGGCTTCTTCACGGAACAGGTAGCCGATAAAGCCGCTGCAGTCGAAACCGGCTTCAGAGGTACCGCCGAAACGGTAACGGGTACCGATCAGGGACATGCCGCGTTCGAGGATGCTGTCGGCCAGAACGGGAAGCTGGTAAGGCTTGTTGCCGGCGAAGGCAGCCAGTTCTTTCTCAGTAGCCTGCTCTTCTTTATAAAGAGCTTCTTCATAGACAGTAGAAGACTGCGCTGCAACGAACTTTGCCTGATTTTGAACCTGTGGTTTTTGCTGCTCAGCCACGTTTTGAGTGTGGGTGGCGCAACCAAACAACAGGGTAACGAGTGCGAGAGGCACGAGGGGTGCGAAGCGATTTAGCATGGGCACGACCGTGGCTGATGTGTAAAGAAGTCGAGACTATGCCCTCTATCACATCGATTTGCAAATTCAATCGTGATCTATGTGACTTCTGGTTTGGACTATGACATCTAAGCCCTTAACACCCTATTCATGCCTGTTGCGTGGCCAAACCGGCCCAAACGCAGGTTTTCTGGCGCCTGGAAGTTGCCGAAAACCCCACTGGACAAGGGCTGGCTACCAGCCGAGGGTTTCCTTGAGAAACGGAATGGTCAGCTTGCGCTGGGCCTGCAGCGAGGCCTGATCGAGCTGTTCGAGCAAATCGAACAACGCGCTCATGCTGCGGGTGCCACGGGTAAGGATAAAGTGCCCGACCTCATCGGTCAGGTGCAGGCCACGACGCGATGCACGCAATTGCAGGGCACGCAGCTTGTCTTCGTCGGAGAGTGGGCGCATTTGAAAGATGAGCGCCAGGGTCAGGCGTGACTTGAGATCAGCCAGTTTCACCGGCAGCTCACGCGGCGAGGTGGACGCAGCAATCAACAAGCGCCGGCCGCTGTCACGCAGGCGGTTGAACAGGTGAAACAGCGCCTCTTCCCAATCTGCCTTGCCGGCGATGGCCTGCAGGTCATCCAGACACACCAGTTCGTATTGCTCAAGGTGGTCGAAGATGCCGATGCCACGGTCCATCAGCTCAGCCAGCGGCAAGTAAACCGCCGGCTCGCCCATCTGCTCGAAGCGCAGGCACGCGGCCTGCAACAGGTGGGTACGCCCCACGCCGTGTTTGCCCCACAGATAGATCAGGCTTTCAGTCCACCCGGCGTCGGCTTCGCAGAGTCGCTCGACATAGCCGAGTGCAGCGGCATTGGCGCCTGGGTAGTAATTGATAAAGGTGGCGTCGTCACGCAGACGCACACCCAAGGGCAGCTGAATCGGTTTCATGCTGACTGAACGGCTCCAAACGAACCGTTAGTGGCCTCTGTGTAAAGTTTGCAAAGTTTATACCCGTGAAGCCGGGCGCACAATGCAGCAGACCACAAGCAAAATCAAAGGTTTGCGTTAACTTGGGGCGATTTGCGCAATTTGTTTGACACCCCGCCCCAGAAACAACAAACCCGGCTTAGGCCGGGTTTGTTGCGAAACGGTTACAGGTCCGGGTCTTCAACCCCGGTATACGCATCCGAATCCTTATATAGATCATGGACGTGACGCACCAACACCATGATCACCGCCGCCACCGGCAGCGCAAGCAAGATGCCAGTAAAGCCAAACAGCTCACCACCCGCCAGGATCGCAAAGATCACCGCTACCGGGTGCAAGCCAATGCGGTCACCCACCAGCAACGGCGTCAGTACCATGCCTTCCAAAGCCTGGCCGACCATGAATACCGCCACGATCCCAAGCATCGGGTACAGGTCGCCGCCAAACTGGAACAGCCCGGCCACCAGCGCGGCGCCGATGCCAATCACAAAGCCCATGTACGGCACGATGGCGGCCAAGCCGGCGATCAAGCCGATCAACAGTCCCAGCTCCAAACCAATCGCCATCAAGCCGGCGGCATAGATGATCCCCAGCGCCAGCATTACCAGCAACTGACCGCGTACAAACGCGCCGAGCACCTCATGGCACTCTTGTGCCAGGGAAACGATGCGCTCTTCGTTATTGCGTGGCAGCAGGCTGCGGATCTTGGCCATCATGATGTCCCAGTCACGCAGCAGGTAGAACGCCACCACCGGGATCAGCACCAGGTTGGTCAGCCAGCCGATCAATGCAAGGCTGGAGGCCGTGGCCTGACTGAGCACCACACCGACAATGTCGGTGGTCTGGCCCATATGCTCACTGATCGCGGCCTTGACCTTGTCGAACTTCCAGAAGCCATCCGCCAGCCCCAGCTTGGCCTGAGCCCACGGCATCGCCGTGTGCTGCAACCAGTCGAGCATTTGCGGCGCCAGCTCATAGAGACGGAACAGCTGCTTGGCCAGCATCGGCACCAACACCAACACCAGCACCGTGATGATCAATGTGAACAGCGCAAACACCGTCACCACACCCCAGGTGCGCGACATGCCGATTTTCTCCAGTCGATCCACCACGGGATCGAACAGGTAGGCGAGCAGCAACGCCACCAGGAACGGCGTCAGGATCGAATGCAGCAAGAACACAAAAACGCACAGCAGGACAACCCCACCAAGCCACACCCAACGACGCGTATCCGCCATAAACCACTCCATCTATCATTTGTTTCCTTCTATCTATATAGAAGGAAGATCACCTACCAACGAAAACGTAACTGCGCCTGGGGCTCCGGGGCAGCCGGCGGCTGCGTACCATCGGCCACCGGCGGTTGAACCGGCGCTTCGCCCGCAGGCACTTCCTGCAACTTGGCCAGGCTCAACTGAGTGCGCAACTGATCGGCACTGCCGTTGACCCGATACACAATGCGATTGCCATCCACCCGCTGTGGCTGAGCGCCAAAGGGTTCAAGCAGATGGCCCAAGGCGGCATAGCGCTCCAGATTCATGCCCTGCACTTCGAGCAGCTGTTCGGTGCTCACACCTGGTTTGACGGCAAAACGCGGTGCCAGTTTTTGACTGACCGCCAACATCACGGCATCGGCCACCGCGCCAGTGTCAGCGCCCTGGGCGGTGCCCTGCTCGCTTTTGTCGCCCAGCCACAGGCGCCATTTGGCCTGCCACTGGCTGCCTTCCTGGCGCGCGTGCACGGCCAGCAACGCGTCGGCGCCGTAGCGTTCGGAGGCGGCGCGCAAGGGCGTGGCATCGGCACTTTCCAGATTCGGTGCAGTGGCGACGACCTGCTCATCCAGGTCACCCAAGGGCAAACGCAGCGGCAAGCCGCGGTGTTGCGCGGCACGACGCAGTGCACCGGCTATCGCCTGGCCATCACCGACCAGGCTGCTGCCGTCAGTGGAATCGTTGAGCCACCAGCCGAGGATCGACGGCCGATTGCTGCCCCAGATCGACAAGCCGGCCTCACGCAATGCGCGATCAGTGCTCACAGGGTCGAAGTCTACTTGCAGGCTTTCCGGCGGGCCGGCGTCGTAGCCGTATTGGCTGATGATTTGCTGCGGGTCTTTGCGAATCGCCGCCAGGCCTGGGCCGTCGGCAGCCTTGGCATCGCCGGTCAGGCGGATCACCAGGGTTTGCACGGCGCGCTGGGTGGCCTGGTCACGCTCTTGGGGCGACTGGCTGGCAACCGGTTCAAGTACTTGATAAAGGCCATTGAGGGTTTCGGCATGACTCGCCAGGCTGACCAACGACAAGCAGCCTACAAAGAAGAAATTACACAGACGCATGGAAGATTCCCGAACGACAAATTTAGCGGCTGGAACAGACCGCGTGAACTCGGCTTGGCAAGGCTGTGACCACAGCAGCCGGTAAAACATTCACAGGGTCATGGCAGTTTTTGTACTGTCATAACGATAGCGGGTTAAAGGCTATACCTTAATACACGCCATTACCGGCACGTTTAGCATTTTTTTAACCGGCTTTTTTAACCTATATGGCCCTGCCCGTCGGCCCGAGGATGGCCGCTGCCCCTCAA
This sequence comes from Pseudomonas sp. PA-5-4B, assembly GCF_021606215.1. Classification (NCBI taxonomy): domain Bacteria; kingdom Pseudomonadati; phylum Pseudomonadota; class Gammaproteobacteria; order Pseudomonadales; family Pseudomonadaceae; genus Pseudomonas; species Pseudomonas sp. PA-5-4B. The sequence continues at coordinate 78,995 of NZ_WKDB01000010.1, forward strand.
GCCTGATAAAATCGCGCGCCTTCGCAGACCGTCAGCGGCTGGGCCTTTTACCAAAAGCGCCTGCCGGCTCGGTCGTTACCCAGAAATCCCCCCTAAAGGCCTGGATCATGAGCAAGCAACCCTCCCTGAGCTACAAGGACGCCGGTGTAGACATCGACGCCGGTGAAGCATTGGTCGAACGCATCAAGAGCGTCGCCAAGCGCACTGCGCGCCCCGAAGTCATGGGCGGCCTGGGCGGTTTTGGCGCCCTCTGCGAAATCCCGGCCGGCTACAAGCAGCCTGTGCTGGTGTCCGGCACCGACGGCGTGGGCACCAAGCTGCGCCTGGCGCTGAACTTGAACAAGCACGACACCATCGGTATTGACCTGGTTGCCATGTGCGTCAACGACCTGGTGGTGTGTGGCGCAGAGCCGCTGTTCTTCCTCGACTACTACGCCACCGGCAAGCTGAACGTGGACACCGCTGCTCAAGTGGTCACCGGCATCGGCGCCGGCTGCGAGCTGTCGGGTTGCTCTCTGGTCGGCGGCGAAACCGCTGAAATGCCAGGCATGTACGAAGGTGAAGACTACGACCTGGCCGGTTTCTGCGTCGGTGTTGTCGAAAAAGCTGAAATCATCGACGGTTCCAAAGTCGCAGCCGGTGACGCCCTGCTCGCCCTGCCATCGTCCGGCCCGCACTCCAACGGCTACTCGCTGATCCGCAAGATCATCGAAGTGTCCGGCGCCGACATCGAGAATACCCAGCTCGACGGCCAGCCGCTGACCGACCTGCTGATGGCCCCGACCCGTATCTACGTGAAGCCGTTGCTCAAGCTGATCAAAGACACCGGCGCCGTTAAAGCCATGGCCCACATCACCGGTGGCGGCCTGCTGGACAATATCCCGCGCGTGCTGCCAAAAGGCGCACAGGCGATTGTCGACGTGGCAAGCTGGACCCGTCCTGCCGTGTTCGACTGGCTGCAAGCGCAAGGCAACGTCAACGAAACCGAAATGCACCGCGTACTGAACTGCGGCGTAGGCATGGTTATCTGCGTGGCTCAAGAGCACGTTGAAACCGCGCTGAACGTACTGCGTGAAGCGGGCGAGCAGCCTTGGGTTATCGGCCAGATCGCAACCGCTCCAGAAGGCGCGGCCCAGGTTGAACTGAAGAACCTCAAGGCTCACTGATGCCTGAGACCTGTGATGTCGTGGTGCTGCTCTCCGGCACCGGCAGTAACTTGCAGGCCCTGATCGACAGCACGCGCACCGGCGATAGCCCGGTGCGCATCGCTGCGGTGATCTCCAACCGCAGCGACGCCTACGGCCTGCAACGCGCCAGGGACGCGGGTATCGACACCCGCTCCCTGGATCACAAGGCTTTCGAAGGTCGCGAGGCCTTCGACAGTGCCTTGATCGAACTGATCGACGCCTTCAACCCCAAACTCGTGGTCCTTGCCGGCTTCATGCGCATCCTCAGCGCCGATTTCGTGCGGCACTACCAAGGGCGCCTGCTCAATATTCACCCGTCCCTGCTGCCCAAATACAAAGGGTTACACACACACCAACGCGCCCTTGAGGCCGGCGACACGGAGCATGGCTGCAGCGTGCACTTTGTCACCGAGGAACTCGATGGCGGGCCTCTGGTCGTACAGGCAGTGGTTCCGGTAGAGTCTGCAGATTCGGCGCAGACACTTGCGCAACGGGTTCACACCCAGGAACACAGGATTTACCCGCTGGCTGTTCGCTGGTTTGCCGAGGGACGATTGATTCTCGGCGAACAGGGTGCATTATTGGACGGTCAGTTACTCGCGGCCAGCGGCCACTTGATTCGAACCTAGGAGATTTTATGCGTCGCGCCCTGCTCTTCGCTTTTGCGCTGTTCGCCTTGCCCGCTGTGCAAGCAGCAGACCTTCACCCGTTCTCCGCCAGCTACACCGCCGACTGGAAGCAGTTGCCCATGAGCGGCTCGGCCGAGCGCAGCCTGGTCAAGAATGACAATGGCTCGTGGACCTTGAATTTCAAGGCGTCCATGATGATCGCCAGCCTCACCGAGACCAGTGTTATCCGTCTCGACAAAGATGCCCTGCAGCCCGTGAGCTACAGCTTCGAACGTGGCGGCCTGGGTAAGTCGAAGAAGATCAACCTGGACTTCGACCAGACGGCCAAGAAAGTCACCGGCTTTGAAAACAAAGACCCGGTCAACGTCGCCCTGCAAAGCGGCATGCTCGACAAGTCGACTTACCAGTTGGCACTGCAACGCGATGTGGCGGCCGGCAAGAAGAGCATGAGCTACATCGTCGTTGAAGGCACCGACACCGACACCTACGACTTCCGCGTGATCGGCCCGGAAAAAGTCCAGACCAAGGTCGGCGCCATCGATGCGATCAAGGTTGAACGTGTACGTGACCCGACGCAAAGCAAGCGCATCACCCAGATGTGGTTTGCCAAGGACCTGGGCGGCATTTTGGTAGCCTTGCGCCAGGTGGAAACCGACGGCAAGGAATACAACATCATGCTGCAGGACGGTACCGTTGATGGCCAGGCTATCAAAGGTAGCTGATACCGTGATGTGATTAAAAAGAGCCTCGCTGAATGCGGGGCTTTTTTTCGCCTGGAGGTTTTGTGTTGAAACCACTACCGCTATCGCAGGCAAGCCAGCTCCCACAGGTGAATGCATTTCAAATGTGGGAGCTGGCTTGCCTGCGATAGGGCCAACACGGTCACCACAAGACTTTAAGCCCATCCGAACATGAAACTTTTGTCATAAAACTCAGCACCCTGCGACGCAATGTCGCGATTTGCGTGGCCTGCAGCACTGTTGCATTTCCTGCAATAAATAGTTGCGCGCAAAATCGGTTTACTTAGCAAGCTAACAAAACATATAAAAGAGACCTGCGACGACTTGCCGCAGATCAACCAGAGATTGGAGCAAGCAGATGACTGTAAAAGTAACTGAACGCGACGATGCACACATGTCCCACGAAGCACTGGGCCATGGGATTCACATCTGGGATGTACATCAACAAGACCAACTGGTCGGCATGTTCCACAACGAGAACGAAGCCCACAATTATAAAAACGAGCTCGAATCTCTTGAGATGAAACGCCAGGCTGAAGGTTCCTGAAACTCTGAAATCTGCCAGTCACCCAGCCCCACACAGCAGCTGGTGTGCCTACACACAAAAACCCCGCCTTTGAGCGGGGTTTTTCGTTTCTAACAGCCACCGTTTTCCTGTGTTCTGCCACGACCGCATGAAAGCAGATACACCCTACAGAACCCCAGGCTTCGTACTACAAGTCACCTCAAAGACACTGAACCAGCCTGACTTAGCCCCTTCAACCCTGATTCCAGACCTGCATGGTCGCTCTCTCCGGCTTCGAACCGCCCTCCTTTCGCCCCTGAATAATCGTTTCCGCAAAAAGCGTAACAACAAATAGACATTTGGTAATGATTCTCGATAGTATCCGTTCGCTTTTCACTCAGCCCTACGGATAAGGAGTTCGATTTGATGCACGGACAGGTCGCCACACCGGAAAAACTACTGCTGGAACGCTGGGGTGAAGCACTCTCCACTCGCCAATTCCTGGCTAAGCACGTCACGCTTGATGCCCTGATCGATACCCTCGCACCTGCCGCCGAACGCAGCTTCCAGCGCCTGATCCAAGCCCTGTTCCGTGAAGGCCTGCTCAACCCCACCACACGCACTTATGACGAACACAATCGCTGCTGGCTGGAGCTACCCGACCACACCCGCCTATGTTTTGATCACCTGCGCCCAGGCCGCATGGCCAGCTGGGATTTGCGCGGCACGGTGAGTGTCCTGCGCGCTGGCCAGCCCGAACAGAAAATCCGATTCCCCTCGCAGTTGCTGACATTACTCAACAGCAGCCTCGAATCATCTGCCGCCCCAGACGTCTTGAGCCGCCTCAACCGGGAGATAGACGACAGCTTTATCAACGATACGCTGTGCCTCGCCTTCCACGAGCAGTGGACCCTCGAGCTGCACGCCGCAATGGCCCCCGCGCATCAAAACAATTTGCTCAGCTACCTCAAGAACAACCCAAGCGTTTCCAACCCGACATCAGTACTCGAGCAGTGGGGCACCTTGGGCCATCCATGGCACCCCAACTACAAGACGAAGTTGGGCTTGGGTACAGAGCAGGTGATTGAATTCTCGCCGGAGTTCGAGGCGCGCTTTCCGGTATTACTCTGCGCGCTGCACCGCCAGTTCGCCCATGTCGAAAGCCTGGCCGGTACTGCAGATTACTGGCAGTGGTGGCAAAACCACTTCCCGCAGGCCGCCCGCCAACTGACAGCGCACTTAAGCGCTCAAGGCCTTGAGGCTGGCGACTACCTGCCGATGCCCGCTCACCCTTGGCAAGCTCGCCAAGAGCTGCCGCAACTGTTCGCCAATGAAATCGGTGACAGGCTGCTGGTGCTGACCGACATCGTCGCGTTCACCGCCCACCCCACCATGTCATTCAGGACCGTGTTGCCTGAAGGCCGGTGCGACGCGCCAATGGTTAAACTTCCCGTGTCGCTGCGCTTGACCAGTGTGCAGCGCACAGTGTCGCCACGCTCCGCGCGCATGGGGCCACGGATCAGCCATTTACTGCAAACCATCCTGGCACGCGAGCCACACATTCAAAAAATCCTGAGCATCGTGCCCGAACGACTCGGCGTGCATTTCCAACCACAACCTGCCAATGACGAGCACTCCCGGCACCTGGCCGTCCTGTACCGTGACAACCCGCAGAGCCTGCTCGAACCGGGCGAAATGGCCATTCCGGTAGGCAGCCTGTTTGCCATTGATCAGCATGGGCACCCCTTGCTCAAGCAGTGGGTACGCCTGAGCAAAGGCGCTGATGACGCGCAGGCCATGCAGGCGTTTTTTAAAGACTATGCATCGATTGCAGTGCCGGCACTGCTGGGCATGTACTTGCGTTATGGCGTGGCCTTCGAGGCCCATCAGCAGAACTCCTTTATGGTCATGGGCACAAACGGGCAAGCAAACCGCCTGTTGCTGCGTGATTTCGGTGATATCCGCATCGACCGCAAGACCTTGCATGCCCATGGCCTCGACATCGAACTGCACGACCCGAAGATGACCTTGTACGACGATGCCGGCTTCGTGCGCGACAAGTTGCTGCACACCGTGTTCATGTGCCACTTGGGCGAACTGGTATTGCTCAGTGCGCGCCATTTCGATATTCCGGAGGGGCTGCTGTGGGACGAGCTGTCAGCCCAGGTCCGCGAGTGTTTCGATGATTTGCGCAGCCAGGTCGAACCCCAACGTTGGCAGACCGAACGTGCCGCGCTGCTGGAGCAGGACTGGCCAGCCAAGTCGTTTATGCGCATGCGCCTGATGGAAAGCCACGCCGATATCGTCGGACGCCTGCCGAACCCGCTGAGCACTGCCGCCAATGTCGGCTAACAACACTGCATTGCGCCTGTTGGTGGTGATTCAGTTGGTGTCGATGGGCGCCATGGAGATGAGCGGCCCCTTCTGGCCGTTGCAGATCCAGAAACTGCTGGGCGTTGCCAACGCCCAGTACACCGGCCTGCTGTCGTCGCTGGTGTATGCCGGGCCGATGATGGCGGCGATGATCCTCACGCCAATGTGGGGGCGCCTGGGTGATCGTACCGGCCACAAGCCGATGATCATTCGCGCGCTGCTGGCCCTGGCGGTATGCCAGGCGCTGGCCGCTGTCACCACCGACCCGTGGCTGCTGGTGGTCATCCGCGTGGCGCAAGGCGCGCTGGCAGGTTTTATTGCAGCGGCCCAAGCCTATGCGCTGGCGTACTGCGCCGAAGGTGGGCGCGGGCACATTCTGGCGCGGCTGCAATCGGCCACCGCCGTGGGCTCGCTGGCCGGGCCGGTGCTGGGTGGCTGGCTGATGGATATTTCCGGTTTCGCGTTGCTGTGCTACAGCGCCACGGCGGTCTGCCTGCTGTGCGCGCTGATCAGCCTGTTTCTACCCAGCGATGCGCCGCGCTCAAGACCGGTACGCGCCTCAACGCCTACGGCACTGCCCAAAGGCTGGCTCGGCGCAATGCTCGCCATCATCGTGCTGATCCAGGCCGCCAAGATGATGCCCCAACCGTTTTATGCCCTGTACGTCGCCGATGTTCTACACGCTCCTGCCTGGCTGATCGGCGCCAGCTACGCCGCCAGCGCACTGACGCTCGCGCTGTCCGCGCCGCTGTGGGGCCGCCTGTTTGACCGACACCCCGCGGCGCAAACATTACGCATCATCGAATGGGTCACGTGGTTTTGCGCCTTGACGCTGGCCTTCACGGCGATGGCCGGCGAATGGCTGGGGTTCCTCGCCAGCCGGCTGCTGTGGGGCGTGTGGCAAGGCGCGCTGCTACCGGTCGCCTACACGTTGATCGCCAATACCGTCGCACCCAGCCAGCAGGGGTTTGCCTTGGGCCTGGGCAATAGCGCCGCAAAAGGTGGCGCGTTGTGCGGTGCACTGTTGGGTGGCGTCGGCATGGCAATGGTGGGCTTGGCGCACAGCTTTTGGCTGGTGGCACTGACCTATGCCTTGGCGGCCCTGGGTATCCGCGCCATCCGTTCGTTCACCCGAACACCTGAGACTACCGATTTTTCTGTCAATACTTCTAATAACTCAAAGGCAAGATCATGAACAAATCACAATGGGCCGTCCTGCTGCCCCTGCTCGGTTCGATAAGCGCGCCTGTCTGGGCCGATCAACCTGAAGACGCGCCAGCGGCGGCTACCAACCTGCAATTGCAGGCGACGGTCGTTTCGGCCACTCGCAGTGAAACCAGCATTGCCGCGATCCCAGGCTCGGTGCAGGTCATCGACGAAGCACAGATCCGCCAGCAGACAGCAGCAGGACGCCGGGTTGCCGATATCCTCGGGCAACTGGTCCCGGGCATAGCACCCTCCAGCGGTGGCATGAGCAACTTCGGCCAAACGCTGCGCGGGCGCAACACGCTGATCCTGATTGATGGCGTGTCCCAGAACGCCACGCGTGACAACTTCCGCCAGCTCAACAGCGTGGCACCGGAAAGCATCGAGCGCATCGAAGTGATTTCCGGCGCCAGCAGCGTCTACGGCGCCGGCGCCTCAGGCGGCATCATCAACATCATTACCAAGCGCAACAAAGGCGAAGACCTGGCCTTCAGCAGCAAGATCGGCATGACCGCCGGTAACAATTTCAGCCACAAGGGGTTTTCCTACGAAGCTTTCCAAAGTGCCACCGGCCGCAAAGGCCCGGTGGACTGGTACGTGTCGGGCAATACGGTGCAACGCAACGACCAGTTCGACGGTAACGGCAAACGCATTCCCCAGGACACTTCCCAGGGCAGCAACATGGACACCGACACCTACGACCTGCAAGGTCGCTTCGGCTACGAGCTGGATGACGACAAGAAGATCAGCCTGTCGCTGCAAGACTATAAAGATGAACAGGACACCCGCTACACCAAGAACCCACGCATCACCAGCACTGCCGTCGCGGTAAAAGGCCTGGACCTGGATGACCAACCCTTCACCCACAACCAGGCGGTCAACCTCAATTACGCCGACAAGGACTTCTACGGCCAGGGCTTGCAGGTCGAAAGTTATTGGCGGCGTGCCGACGCACTGTTCTTCCCCGACCTGTCTCGCGGCCGTGCCGGGGTGTCCGACAACAACAGTGTGCAAGACGTCTATGGTGTGCGGGCAGCGATTGATACACAAATGCCGGACATCGGCTCGGCGACCGGTAACCTGGTCTGGGGCGCCGACTATGACCATGAAACCTCGCGCCAACGCGGCGACCAATACCGGGTCAACGGCCTGAGCTATACCAAGACCGGCACCACCTTTGAGATGGGCCCGGACATCGCAACCGCCACCAAAGCCATTTTTGGCCAGCTGTCCTACGATATCGATGACTGGACCTTACGTGGCGGCATCCGTCGTGAGTGGATCGAAAGCGAAGTGTCCGACAGCATTGCCTACGGCGAGATCGTGCAGACCGGCAACCGCGCCACACTGCCGGGCGGCACCCTCAAATACGATGACACGCTCTACAACCTGGGTGCGGTGTACCACCTGAATGAAAACCAGGATGTGTTCGTCAATTTCAGCCAGGGGTTTTCCCTGCCGGATATCCAGCGCTTCCTGCGTGACGTCAACAGCAAGTACGACATCCAGGACCTGAACGCCCAAGCCCTCAAGGTCGACAGTTACGAGCTGGGCTGGCGTGGCAACTGGGACAAGTGGCTGGCCAACGTCACCGCGTATGAGAACACTTCGGACGTCACCCAGTTCTATGATGCCAATGACCGTGTGTTGCGCCTGATCAACCAGAAAGAGCGCGTGCGCGGCATCGAAACCAGCCTGACCTACAACGTCACCGATCAATGGTCGGTAGGCGGCACGTACGCCTACGCCAAAGGCGAGACCCAGCAAAACGGCAAATGGATCGACCTGCCCGCCACACGTATCTCGCCTGCCAAGACCACCGCCTTTGTCGGCTATGACCGTGGCGACTACAGCCTGCGCCTGCAAGGCATGCAACTGGCCGACTATGATGCCGCGGCCAAAGACAACAACGGCCGCGATATCAAAGGTTATACGCTGGTCGATCTGCTCGGTTCGGTCAGGTTGCCAGTCGGTCGCCTGGAAGGCGCGATCTACAACCTCAGTAACCGCAATTACCAGAACATGTTTGCCCAGGCCAACGCCCGTGCGCCGTACCCGAACGCTGAAGGGCGTACCTTCAGCGTGAGTTATGCAGTGGATTGGTGATCGGCTGAAGCTGCAGGTTAAAAACACAAACCCCGCCTTTTGAGCGGGGTTTGTTGTTTTTAACGCCTTACCACATCAGATCATCCGGGATCTGGTAGGCCGCGTATGGATCGTCCTCATCCGGCACCTGGCTTTCGGTGAGGATATTGAGCTGCACGATACGCTCTGGTGCGCGCTCCTGGATCTTCAGCGCCGCTTCACGCGGGATCACCTCGTAGCCGCCACCGTGGTGCACGATCGCCAGGGAGCCGTTGCTCAGTTTGTTGCGCATCAACGTGTTGACCGACAGGCGCTTGACCTTCTTGTCATCCACGAAGTTGTAGTAGTCCTCGGTAGTCAGCTTGGGCAGGCGCGAGGTTTCGATCAGTTGTTTAACCTGAGCCGTGCGGGCCTTGGCCTCGGCTTTTTCCTGCTGCTGGCGGTTCAGTTCCTGGTCGCGCTTGACCTTTTCGGCATGCGCTTCGGCGGCCAGGCGCGCCTGGGTGTCATCAGCCTCGATCTGGCCTTTGTGGACCAGGCGCTGCTGCTTCTGTTTGTCTTTGCCGACCTGCTTGGCCTGCTTTTGGTTGACCAGACCTGCTTTGAGCAACTGGTCGCGAAGGGAAAGGCTCATGGTGCTTACTCACTTAGGCAACTGCTCAACCGCAGCTGGACACATTCTTTTCCTGGCGTTTGGCTTCGCCCCACAGGGCGTCCAACTCTTCGAGGGTGCAATCTTCTATGGGTTTGTGCGTATCGCGCAATGCCTGTTCGATAAATCGGAAACGTCGTTCGAACTTGGCGTTGGCGCCACGCAGCGCGGTTTCCGGGTCGACCTTGAGGTGACGGGCCAGGTTGACCGCCGCAAACAACAGGTCACCGACCTCATCGGCGATCGCCACCGAATCGTTATCAGCCATGGCTTCGAGCACTTCATCCAGCTCTTCACGCACGTTGTCGACCACCGGCAAGGCAGCCGGCCAGTCGAAACCTACCTGGCTGGCGCGCTTTTGCAATTTGGCGGCGCGGGATAACGCGGGCAAGGCCGCAGGTACGTCATCGAGCAGGGACAATTGCTCGGGTGCGTCGGATTTTTCTGCGCGCTCCTCAGCCTTGATCTGCTCCCAGCGTTCTTTAACCTGTTCTTCGCTTAACTGGGGAATATCCAGCGGCGCGTACAAATCACCCGTCGGGAATACGTGCGGATGGCGACGAACCAGCTTGCGCGTAATGCTGTCGATTACCCCGGCAAACTCAAAGCGCCCTTCTTCCCGCGCCAGCTGGCTGTAATACACCACCTGGAACAACAGGTCGCCCAACTCGCCTTGCAGATGATCAAAGTCGCCGCGCTCGATGGCATCGGCAACCTCGTAGGCTTCTTCAAGGGTGTGCGGCACGATGGTCGCGTAGGTTTGCTTGATGTCCCACGGGCACCCGTATTGCGGGTCGCGCAGGCGATTCATCAGGTGCAGCAGGTCTTCAAGTGAATACATCGGTCAATCTCTGCCCATTGTCTGGAACCGCTGAAGATCTAATGTGGGAGCTGGCTTGCCTGCGATAGCCTCGACTCGGTCTATCAGACAGACCGAGTCGCCTGCATCGCGGGCAAGCCCGGCTCCCACAGAAAGCAGCCCACAGATATTTTCAGACCGCATCAAGGTGTGCGATTACGCCGCGTCTCGATGATGTTCGGCAACTGGGAAATCCGCCCCAGCAACCGCCCCAACGCGTCCAGCCCCGGGATCTCGATGGTCAGGGACATCAACGCGGTGTTGTCCTCTTTGTTCGAGCGGGTGTTGACCGCCAGCACGTTGATGCGCTCGTTGAGCAGCACTTGCGACACGTCACGCAGCAAACCGGAACGGTCGTAGGCACGGATGATGATGTCCACCGGATACGTGAGCACCGGCACCGGGCCCCAACTGACCTGGATGATGCGCTCGGGCTCGCGCCCTCCCAGTTGCAGCACCGAGGCGCAATCCTGGCGGTGAATGCTCACGCCACGCCCCTGGGTGATGTAGCCGACGATGGCATCGCCCGGCAATGGCTGGCAGCAGCCGGCCATTTGCGTCATCAGGTTGCCCACGCCCTGGATCTGGATATCACCGCGCTTGCCAGGCTTGTAGCCGGTGGCTTTGCGCGGAATCAGTTCCAACTGCTCGCTGCCGCGCTCCGGCTCGACCAGTTGCTGGGCCAGATTGACCAATTGCGCCAGGCGCAAGTCGCCAGCACCGAGGGCTGCGAACATGTCTTCGGCGATCTTCATGTTGGCTTTTTCGGCCAATTTGTCGAAGTCCACCTGTGGCAGGCCCAGGCGCGCCAATTCGCGTTCAAGCAAGGTCTTGCCGGCCGCGACGTTCTGGTCGCGTGCCTGCAACTTGAACCAGTGAACGATCTTCGCCCGCGCCCGCGACGTGGTGATGTAGCCCAGGTTCGGGTTCAGCCAGTCGCGGCTCGGTGTGCCGTGCTTGCTGGTGATGATCTCGACCTGTTCACCGGTTTGCAGGCTGTAGTTGAGCGGCACGATGCGCCCGTTGATCTTGGCGCCCCGGCAGTTGTGGCCGATTTCGGTGTGCACGCGGTAGGCGAAGTCCAGCGGCGTGGCGCCCTTGGGCAGGTCGATGGCGTGGCCGTCGGGGGTGAAGATATAGACCCGGTCCGGCTCGATATCCACCCGCAGTTGCTCGGCCAGGCCGCCGATATCGCCCAGTTCTTCGTGCCATTCCAGCACTTGGCGCAACCAGGAGATCTTCTCTTCGTACTGGTTGGACCCGGCCTTGACGTCGGTGCCCTTGTAGCGCCAGTGCGCGCAAACTCCAAGCTCGGCCTCTTCGTGCATGGCGTGGGTGCGGATCTGCACTTCCAGCACCTTGCCCTCGGGACCGATCACGGCGGTGTGCAGCGAGCGATAGCCGTTTTCCTTGGGGTTGGCGATGTAGTCGTCGAATTCCTTGGGGATGTGCCGCCACAACGTGTGCACGATGCCCAGCGCGGTGTAGCAGTCGCGCATTTCCGGCACCAGTACGCGCACGGCGCGCACGTCGTAGATCTGGCTGAAGGCCAGGCCCTTGCGCTGCATTTTGCGCCAAATGGAATAGATGTGCTTGGCGCGGCCGCTGATGTCGGCGTCGACGCCGGTGGCTTGCAACTCGGAACGCAGTTGGCCCATCACGTCGGTGATAAAACGCTCACGGTCGAGCCGCCGCTCGTGCAACAGCGTGGCAATTTGTTTGTATTGGTCGGGTTCGAGGTAGCGGAAGGACAAATCCTCCAGCTCCCACTTGATATGGCCGATGCCCAAGCGGTGCGCCAGCGGCGCGTAGATGTCGAACACCTCGCGGGCCACGCGGTTGCGCTTTTCGTCGTCGGCGGTCTTCACCGCACGGATCGCGCAGGTACGTTCGGCCAGCTTGATCAGCGCGACGCGCACGTCGTCGACCATGGCCACCAGCATTTTGCGCAGGTTTTCGACCTGGCCCTGGGTGCCCAGCACCATGGACTGACGCGGGCTGAGGCTGGCGCTGATGGCGGCCATGCGCAGCACGCCGTCGATCAGCTTGGCCACCACCGCGCCGAAACGCTGGCTGACCGTCGGCAACGGGATATGCCCTTCACGCACGCCACGATAAAGCACGGCGGCGATCAGCGAATCCTGGTCCAGCTTGAGATCGGCGAGGATCTCGGCGATTTCCAACCCGGTGCGAAAGCTTGAAGTGCCTTCGGCCCACAGGTTCTTGGCCGCATTGTCTTGCTGTTCAGACTCACGAGCGAACTCGCAGGCTGCTTTCAAGGCTTCACGGTCCAGTGCCGGGTCGACACTGACGGCATGATCCAGCCATGCCTCGAGATTGATACTGCCGTCGGTGTTGATCGGCTGGTGTGCTCTCACCTGTACCATCTTGCTTACCTTCCCTACGACGCACCTTGGATGCGCCAAAAATCATCGCTGACCTGCTGCGTAACCCTAGCGGTGCAACCATTAGGCTAGGTACCACTCCCTGACAGGTCACGGCCCAGGAGACGACAGGCCAGTCGGATTAAACGGGCATCCTAGCCCGCTTCAAATAACGCCATGGCCTCGACATGCGCTGTTTGCGGAAACATGTCGAGGATCCCGGCACGTTTTAGCCGGTAGCCTTGCTTGACCAACTCAACCGTGTCCCGCGCCAGCGTGGCCGGGTTGCAGGACACATACACCAAGCGCTTGGCCCCCAGGGTGGCGAGCTTGCGCACAACCTCCAGGGCACCGTCACGGGGTGGGTCCAAGAGTACCGCAGAAAAGCCCTGTTTGGCCCACTCCGCGTCGGTCAAAGGCTGGGACAGATCGGCCTGAAAAAACTGCACATTATGCAAATTGTTGCTGACGGCGTTCTGCGCCGCCCGCTCGACCATGGCTTGCACGCCCTCTACCGCCACCACTTCGCGCACCTGTTTGGCCAGTGGCAGGGCAAAGTTGCCCAGCCCGCAAAACAGGTCCAGCACCCGTTCTTCGGCCTTTGGCGCCAACCACTCCAGGGCCTGGGCGACCATCGCATCGTTGACTCCGGCGTTGACCTGGACAAAATCTCCCGGACGGTAAGCCAGTTCCAGATCCCACGCCGCCAGTCTAAAACCAAGCGCCTGACCCGGCTCTACCGGCTCCGGCTGGCCCTCGCCATGCAGCCACAATTGGGCGTCATGGAAGGTGCAAAATTCTTTCAATACCTGCAGGTCCGCTTCGGACAGCGGCGCCATGTGCCGCAGCAACACGGCAATCGACGAACCACTGAACAACTCCACATGCCCCAACGCCTGTGGTTTGCTCAGGCGGCGCAGCATGTTCGGCAAACGCTGCATGATCGGTTGCAAGGCTTGTACCAGCACCGGGCAATCATCGACAGCGACGATATCCTGGCTGGCCACGGCGCGAAAACCCACCTCAAGCTGTTTGGCCTTGGCATCCCAGCGCACCGCCACACGGGCGCGGCGACGGTAGCCGAACTCCGGCCCGCTCAACGGTGCCGCCCACTGTTGCGGTTCTACACCGGCCACACGGGTCAGTTGCTCGGCGAGCATGCGCTGTTTCAGGGCAAGTTGTTCGTCATGGGGCAGGTGCTGCACGCTGCAACCGCCACAGCGGCCGAAGTGCGCGCACGGTGCCGGGCGACGCAGTTCGCTGGCCTTGAACACACGCTCGGTACGCGCCTCGACGATTTTGCCGTGGGCGCCCAACACCCGCGCTTCGACTTCTTCGCCGGCCAGCGCGCCATTGACGAACCAGGTGCGGCCTTCAAAGAACACAATGCCGCGGCCATCGTTAGCCAGGCGCTCGATGGTCAGGCGTTGCTTCTTGCCCACCGGAATCTGCGGGGCGCGGCTGCCGCCCGTCGGCTGAAAGCGCAGGCCTCTCTCGTGCTTGGCCATCAGTTGGGTTCGTCGAAGATGCCGGTCGACAGGTAGCGGTCGCCTCGGTCACAGATGATCGCGACGATCACCGCGTTTTCAACTTCTTTGGACAGACGCAACATACCGGCCACAGCGCCACCGGAGGACACGCCACAGAAGATGCCTTCTTCACGCGCCAGACGGCGGGTGGTGTCTTCGGCTTCACGTTGGGCCATGTCGATGATGCGGTCCACGCGCGTCGCGTTGTAGATCTTGGGCAGGTACTCTTCTGGCCAACGACGGATACCGGGAATGGCCGCGCCTTCCATCGGTTGCAGGCCGACGATCTGGATCGCCGGGTTCTGCTCCTTGAGGTAGCGCGAGTTACCCATGATGGTGCCGGTGGTGCCCATGGAACTGACGAAATGGGTGATGCTGCCTTGGGTCTGGCGCCAGATTTCCGGGCCGGTGCTGGTGTAGTGTGCCTCGGGGTTATCGCCGTTGGCGAACTGGTCGAGCACCACGCCACGGCCTTCGGCGGCCATGCGCTCAGCGAGGTCACGCGCGCCTTCCATGCCTTCTTCCTGGGTGACCAGGATGAGTTGGGCGCCATAGGCGGTCATCGCCGCCTTGCGCTCGGCACTGCCGTTGTCGGGCATGATCAAGACCATCTTGTAACCCTTGATCGCCGCGGCCATGGCCAGGGCGATGCCGGTGTTACCCGAGGTGGCTTCGATCAGGGTGTCGCCCGGCTTGATCTGCCCACGCAGCTCGGCGCGGGTGATCATCGACAACGCCGGGCGGTCCTTGACGGAGCCGGCCGGGTTGTTGCCTTCGAGCTTGAGCAGCAAGGTATTGCTGGTTTCACCCGCCATGCGTTGCAAGCGGACCAGGGGCGTGTTGCCGACGCAATCGGCGATTGTAGGGTACTGCAAGGTCATGGCGTATTCGCAATCCAGACTGCGGGGGCGAACATCATACCGGGAAAGGCCGGCGGGCCATATCACGCAAAGTGTGGTGCTTATTCAATACAGATATAAGCGCAGTCAGTCGCTGCCGACAAAAGCCGCCCATTCCTGCGCCGTCAACTGCAGAACGAGGTCATTCTTGGCTAAGAGCATTGCCACAGCAATCTCGCCCCCCTTGATAAAGTAAGAATTTTCGCTCAAATCCCCGACTTGGACTTGCTCTAAAGCCTGCTGATACCGCTCATCGTACGGGCTTCGCGCCGCCTCAAACATTAAAGGGTATTTGAGCTCCAGAAACGTCACCCAATATTCTTTATCCTTGAGTAAATCCGGCCAATTGATTCGAGCCTCATCACGAATAATGGCCAGGCGATATTCATTCAACACCTGCGGATCAATTTCCACGACGGGTGTAGAAAAGCGCATCGTGAGCGGCAGGGGTAGATTCAGATCCTGCGCCAGGGCGAGCCGACAACCCAGCAAGAACATGCTGTGTTCAACGCCTGAATGGGCTGGATAGTCTAAAGTGGCTCGCTGCTTGATGGACGCGATCCGATTAGATCCTCGGTAATAATTCAAAAAGTCTGCTGCCACGGCTTGACTGCCTGGTGCCAGCATCTGCAACGGCAACACTGCAAGCTCCAGATCATTCAGGCACAGCAGCCAGCCATCAGCCTGGGCCCGGATGTACTCCAAGGGCTGCTCAAACAAAACCCGTTCAATGTGTGTGTCATGGGTGGCGCAGTCAATCAATTGCCAGACTCTGCGGCTGATGTCCTCGCGCAATGCTCGATACTTGGCAGCTAAAAATGGCGGATAGGCGGCAAAAACCCCTAGCAGCACGCGAAAGTTCTGGGAATTACGATTCGCATCGATCAAAGACCAAAGCGCTCGACGTTGCGCTGTCTCGCCGGCGGGAATCGATATCAACCAGGGGTCAACGGAAGACAACACCGTGAGTGGAGCGTCCGACACGCCGAAATGAACATTCTGGTAACCCGGTCTTTGTTGGTATTGGCGGATCACCTCCAATGTGCTCGCAGCCAACTCGTTGCCCTGCAAATCCATTGCACGATGGACATTGAGGTTCAGGCCCAGATCCATTTCGGTCAGTACATGAAGCTGATTGTCGCGCAGATCGAAGGTACTCAGACGTCGCAGAGTCACCGCGCCCCGGGGCAACTGATGGATGTGTGTATTCTTGAGGTTGAGGACTTCCAACGCCTTCAGACGATACAGGTTCAGCCGGCTGCCTTGCCCCAGAGGGTTATAGGACAGGTCCAGCCAGGTCAGGCGTGTCAACTCTTTCAGACCCAGAACATCCTGCAAATTGGGCCGAATACGATTGTTCGACAAATTCAGTTGCTGCAAATACCGCAGCTCTGACAACCCTTGAGGCAGATGATCCAACAGGTTGCCATCAACAGAGAGACTGCGCAGAAACCCAAAGCACCGGAGGAACTCTGTCGGCAGTGTTTGCAACTGATTGTTCCTCAAGCTCAGCAGATCGACGTGGGAAAAGCTCGCAGTCGTCACAGGCAGGTCATTCAGGGCAAGGTCGTCGAGGTAAAGCTCATAGGGCATACCACGTACGGACTCCTGTCGGCTCCAGCAACGTCGAATACGTTCAGAGGCTTGAAGGTGTGCGCTCAAGTTCACACTATCGCCCAGCAAGCACCATCGCTCCAGGCTGGCATTCAAGGCCTCCTGTTCAGAAAAAAGTTGATTGATGGCGGACTGTCGCTCCGCGAAGGATTCCCCCAGGTTGAGGACTCTCTCACTCGCCTCTGCATCGGTCTTGGTCGGAAACAACTTGCGCCACTGCGCCACCTGCGCAGCCGCTACGCCACCTGAACCGCCATCGCCGCTCAGCGGATAACCAATACGCCCATCACTGAGCCGTTGCGGCGGGTTAAACCAGGGGCGTGGCTCCATACCGAGCAGCTTTTCAATATTAAACCGAGAGTCGCCGAGCGCTGGCTGGGTTTCCAGTCGCCGCGCAATTTCCTGTGTCAGTTCTTCAACACCCGTCACATGGGTGTAGCCCAAGGCCTGGCGCTCCGCCGTCGGCAGTGCATTTAACAAAACCACCAGAAACTCACCGTAGCCGCCTATCGGTTGGCGCCCGCCGTTGATTTGCGCCGTGTACGCCTGGTACTGACCGTCCTGCACCTCCAGCACACGCTTATGCGGCGAGTCAGTGGCGCCGATGCTGTCAATCAGACGCCCTCTTTCCCACACCTCGACCCGCAGGTTCTTTGGCCATCCATTGATGTCCGACAGTGTCCGCAGGATTAATTTCGCGCTGTCTTCATCACCGGTGATAGGCATATGTACCCCCTCCAAGGCGCGCGCCTTGCGCAGAGAATGCAACCACCAACGCACGAGTGGCGTAAGCGTCAACGGCACGCGACCGGCCTCCAGACTACTTCGCTCAGCAGGCGTGGACTGACTCACCAAGTCTTGGGCAATGACCGCAGTCAAACCGGGAAAATCGCGCTGCAGCACTTGCGCCAGAGGGTCGGACGACTGCGCGCTTTTATGACACAACGCCTTGAAAAAAAGCCGCTCCATCCTGGGTTTATTGGTCATAACCTTGGCCTCCAGCACGGACACCTGGTCCGCCCTGCTGACTCCGGCGCGCCCGACCAGTGCATCGGCATTGGCCGGCCCAATCTCTCCCAGCAGTTCATCAAGGAAATCGCGCCCCAACGCGGTGCCCTCAAGCGTCTCCATGCCTTCCAGGTGCGTCTTGAGCCGCTGATGAATCGTGAAGCGCTCGACGGTCTCTCTCAGGATAGCGGGAGGCCGTTCATTACGTGCGTGCATCCGGCGCAGGATGTCCGGCGTCACTCCACTTATCTGCTGGATCTGCACAATGGCATCCGGCGTCAACGCACGAAACGATGGCCCCAGGCGATAAAACGGCTTCTGCCCGTCCCAGGTCAGCGGGTTCTCCCATTCGTGGCGCCAGGCGCCCGCGCCATTGTGGGTCAGCACGGGTGCATAGGCCTGCTCCAGCAATGGGTGTTGAATACGCCAGGGGACCAGCCCTTGCCCCTGGATGACTTTGAAATAATTTCCCTCGATAAACACGAAGCGATCGTTGCCCGGGCTGTAAAGGCCGAGCGCGTCAGGCTCGGGCACCATATTTGGCGTCTCGACAACGCTGGCGTATTGCCCGATCTCACGGCGTGCCGGATAAAACCTGCCATCGGCCGTACGGTTATTGAGCAAGGCCTGGGCGACTGTGTGCCGGAACTGAGAGGCAGCGCCCTGCTCGTCCCACCCCAACCGTAACAGGTCGGTTTCAGAGATTTGGCTCACGACCGTTTGATATAAATCATCGGTTTCGGTCGACCTTGGTTTGGGGGATTGAATGTCAAACAACGAGAACTGTCCGCGCCCGTGATCGATCACGACGATGGTTTTGTCCAGCGGTCCCCGTGAAACATAAGGTATCGCTTGCGCTTCAGGGCTGATGACGAGTACCTGGCCGGTCAGGTCGCGCAGTGCTTGGACGGCAAACTCCGTAGCCCAGTTCTGAATTTTCTGACTGAAGCGCCGAGGATGGAGTACGCCGTCAACCATGGTTTCTGCGCGTGCCACCTGACGGGCAGAGCGCAGCGCGGTGTAAAGCGCTTCGGGTTGCAGTTGCGATTGCAGGAGTTGTGCCTGCTGATGTTCCGACAACGGATTTCGGCGCAGCACTTCCAGCAACCGTGCCCGGCTCAATCCGGGGTGCAAGGTATGTAACTGCTCAATCACGGGGTGCGGCGGGGTAGCGCTGGCAACGCTGTCAGGCAGTAATCGAAGCACTGATGCTGGTGCGCCCGTGGCCGCGGATCGACTGGTATCGGCATACACCGTGAGTGCCTCAAACAGATCAATGCGCAACGCGTCGGCTTTATCGGCAAGTTGCTCGACCAACGTCGACCTGCGCGATAAAAAAACGTCGGGTAGCAAATCGACAATAGCCTGGGGCAAATGAGCGCTGATCCGGCGTGGCGTTGAATAAGCGAACAGTCCGCTTTCCAACACGGTGACCGTGACCACTGCCGTGGTCTTGTGATCCGCACGTTTGCTATAGCGCCGTACTTCCACGCCTTGCGGGTTTTGAATGCTCAAGGATGTGCTTTTCGGCCAATCCTTATGCTGGGTGAGTAGCGGAGCGAGAATCTCAACGGCACCGACCGCCTCGGGAAGGTTAGCGTCGGCCCCCTTGGCAGCCCAGTCGATCAGCTTGTCGACGTTAAACCGATTCACCGCCTCAACCAGCGATGCCGAGGGCGGTGCTCCATCCCATACCTGGTCCAGGTCGGCTCGCGAGCTATTACTGAGGCTGACGATCCGCTCTAACGTTTGTGTGGGTACGTCGGTGGCGCCCATCATTTTTTCAACCAGTTGGCCGCCTGTCTGACTCTTGCGCTCAGTGGTCGTCATCAGTCTGCTTTGCTGGGCCAGCCGGCTATACAACGCTTGATGCCGGCGCCTGACCGTCGGGGCCAAACGTCGGTGCAAAAACCTGCTGCTGAGCAAGTCAGCGATATCTATCGCCAATTGCACCAAGTTTGCGCGGCTATCCTCTTGCAGCGCCTGGAAAAATGTCAGCCCTATTGAAGTGAACAGGGCGAACGCTCTCAACCGCCCAAGGCCTTTCAAAGGCCCTGGCACCGGGATCAACAGCAGGTTGATGATTTCACCGAACAGCGTCTGGGAAAACTCAAGCAAGGTGGCCATGGCGCCCGGCGTTTCATGCGCCAATACCTTGAGGTTGGCTCGGCAACGCTCGATGTAAAAACGATAGAGGCTGACTGTCGGCGCGTTGTAAACGCTATCGCGCTTGTAGCCGATGTGGTTGACCTGGGTAAGCCTGCTTGCACGCCCGCACAACCGGTGTAAGAACTGCGCAAATGCATTGAGCTCCTCCGGCCTGCTTTCTTTCGCCGGCCTGGCGTTCAAGCGCGCGTAGTCGGACAGCGACATGGACTGATACAACCACCCCATTTCCTTTCGCGCATGAAACGCCTTGAAGCCGACATAAAATTCGTTGGCAGCCTCCGAAAACTTGTCGTAGTGCTTGAGGGCACCGCCAGGCCGGTCGGGGAAATAGCTGAACGCGCCTTTGCATCCTTTGACCGAGAAAATCACATAAGGAATGCTCAGGTAGTCACCTCTTGGCAGGTCCGTGTATACGCCAAGCAGGCCATAGCGTTCGGTCCCATTGATATTGTTCGGGCCATAGGGAATGAACAGTTTCACTTCTTGAGTGACATCCCAAGGCGACTCGCCTGACAACGCACCCACCACAGCGTGGTATTTTTCCCGGTCAACCCGGCTTCGGTCGGTGGTCCTCAAGGCCTCTATCAACGCGAATTCAAGTTCTGCAGTTGCCAGCGCCAACACCTGCGCCCCCAATAGCGTAGAGCTCTGCAGCGCGCTGTCCAGGCGCGTGCGCAATTGGGTGCCAAGATTGAGTTCGCGCACCAGCTCGATGAAATCCGCCGCGCTGATTCCGACATTCGAATCCAGATAGCTGGCCTCCTTCAGGCTGACATGCCCCGGAAAGCCCCACCCCGACAAACCGCTGTAGTTCATGCAGGCGGCCTCCCACAGGGTGACGCTGGACAGGCCCTCGCTGTCCACGCGGTCATCTATCGCGCGTGGAACTCGCAGGGTTGGGTTGTTTGGCGTCGATGTATCAGCCGGTTTCACATAGCGGGTATGGATACGCGCAACCTTGGGATCAACCTCTTTGCCGGCCAGTGCTTTCAGCCTTGCAGTCAGGCTCGCCAACAAGGTGGTTTCAAGGTCCGCGCCGAGTTGCTTGATAGCCGCTTCGAATGTGGTTTGTGCGCTGACGTAGGCCTTTTGCAAACGTATGTAGTCTTGCTGCTCTTGCTCATCAAGGCCGCCGAAAAAGCGCTCAAGTGTCTTGCGCAAAGGTAACAAGACGCGTGTTATGGACCACTCTGCGCCAGTCATCAACGGCCCTTGGGCTTGTTGTTCCTGGATATACGCAGACAACGTATCCATGGGTCGAAGTGGGAGTGTCTCTTCAGGCTCTGTCATTTTTCCCTCAAAGGGTGTGATAAATGACGAGCCTAATCAGCGGCGCTTACGCCAGGCGGTAGCTATGTAGCCTCTACGTGATTACGCTGGTAGACCGCCTCGCCCATGGCGGCAATCTGGCCTTCGATCAACGCATCGAAAGGCTTGAGCAACGCGTCAAATGAAGCCGGGGCTTCGAGTACCTGCAACGCTTGCACGATTGCTTCCACCGTCGACAAAGCGCCCGGGCCGGGTGCCTTGCGTAACCGATAACGCGACACGCGCTCGCCCGCCAGGGCCACGCGCGGCAAAGCCGCCAACAGCGGGTTGAGGTGCAGCAGCTTGCGCGCCTTGCGCCAAGTGCCATCGGGCACCACCAGCAACAGCGGTTGATCGCTCGGCGTATAGGTTTGCAACGGCTCAGCATCGTCCGCCGGGAACAGCAGGCGTGCCTGATAACCCGGCGGGCTCAACAGCATGGCCAGGTCATCAAACACCTCGCCCACCACCAACTGCGCATTGTTCAAGCCCAGTGCCGCCAAGCGCGCAGTATTGAGCGCGTGATTGACCTCACTCGGGTGCTGCAACAGCAAGATGCGGGTGCGGCTGTCGAGGCTGGGGATCAGCGCGCACAGACAGTGGGTAACGGGCCTGAGGCAGCGAGGGCATTGGGGTCTGGACATGGTTTATCAGGCCTGGTTGAGCTGCGCTTTGAGCAGATCGCGGAAAGTCTGGATCAGCGGTTCGCGACTGCGGCCACGGCGCATGATCATGGAAAACGGCGCCTGGTAACCGAAGGTTGCCGGCAACAAAACGCGCAGGTCACCCTTGTCGGCCCAGGCCTGGGCGTAGTGCTCGGGCAGGTAGCCGATATAGGCGCCGGACAGCACCAGGATCAACTGGGCTTCCATACTTTCCACGGTGGCCGCGCTGTGTTTGAAACCATGCCGCGCCAGTTCGGCCTGGCTCCAATAGCCACGGCCGACCATGCGTTGCTGGGTGATCACTTGTTCGGGGATACGCCGCTCGTTGAACAGCGGGTGGCGCGTGCTGCAATACAGCCAGTGCTGTTCGCGATACAGCGGCATGTAGATCAGCCCGCTCATGCGGTTGGAGAACGCGCCGATGGCCAGGTCCAGGCGATTGTCCTGCACGCCCAGTTGCAGCTCGTAAGGGCTCATCACCGACAGATGCAGATGCACGGCCGGGTGTTCGAGGCTGTAGGCGCCGATCACTTCGGCGAACGGCAAGGCCTTGTCGCTGACGGTGGAGTCCAGCACGCCCAGCTTGAGGGTGCCGCGCAGCTCGCCTTTGAGGGCGGCGGCGTATTGCTCGAAGCCTTCGAGTTCACCTAAGAGACGCAAGGTTTCCTGATGGAACAGCTCGCCTTTGCTGGTCAGGCTGAATCCGCCCCGGCCGCGATGGCACAGCACCAGGCCCAAGGCCGATTCGAGTTGGCTCATGTAGGTGCTGATGGCCGACGTCGACAGGTTGAGTTCGTGCTGGGCATTGGCAAAACCCTGGTGGCGCACGACGCTGACGAAGATGCGCAGGAGTTTCAGGTCGGGCAAGGCGTTGGCCATTTGTTCTCCGCGGAACACAAAAATCCTGTGGGGGCTGGCTTGCCTGCGATAGCAACAGTGAAATCAACGCCGCCATCGCAGGCAAGCCAGCGCCCACATTTGGACCGAGTTTACCCCAAGCATTAGTTTAGAAAAATCTGAACTAAGTATTTGCCTCTGCCGATTCTTCCCGCCACGGGCTTTTCGCAGAATCGGCCCCTAATAAACAAAACAACGATGAGGCACTCCCGTGGACAAGATTTTCCACCAACCACTGGGCGGCAACGAAATGCCGCGCTTCGCCGGCATCGCCACCATGATGCGACTTCCCCACCTGCAAACGGCCAAAGGCCTGGACGCTGCCTTTATCGGCGTGCCTCTGGATATCGGCACGTCGCTGCGCGCCGGCACCCGCTTCGGGCCACGTGAAATCCGCGCTGAATCAGTGATGATCCGCCCTTACAACATGGCCACCGGCGCCGCACCGTTCGACTCGCTGTCGGTTGCGGACATTGGCGATGTGGCGATCAACACCTTCAACCTGCTCGACGCCGTACGCATCATCGAAGAAGCCTACGACGAGATCCTTGAGCACGACGTGATCCCGATGACATTGGGCGGTGACCACACCATCACCCTGCCGATCCTGCGCGCTATCCACAAAAAGCACGGCAAGGTCGGGCTGGTGCACATCGATGCCCACGCTGACGTCAACGACCATATGTTCGGTGAGAAAATCGCCCACGGCACCACCTTCCGCCGCGCCGTGGAAGAAGGCCTGCTCGATTGCGACCGCGTCGTACAAATCGGCCTGCGCGCCCAGGGCTACACGGCCGAAGACTTCAACTGGAGCCGCAAACAGGGCTTCCGTGTGGTCCAGGCCGAAGAATGCTGGCACCACTCCCTCGCGCCGCTGATGGCCGAAGTGCGCGAAAAAGTCGGCGGCGGCCCGGTGTATCTGAGCTTTGATATCGACGGCATCGACCCCGCCTGGGCGCCCGGCACCGGCACACCGGAAATCGGCGGGCTGACCACTATTCAGGCGATCGAGATCATCCGTGGTTGCCAGGGCCTCGACCTGGTTGGTTGTGATCTGGTAGAAGTTTCGCCGCCTTACGACACCACCGGCAACACCTCGCTGCTCGGCGCCAACCTGCTGTACGAGATGCTCTGCGTACTGCCCGGCGTGGCGCACCGCTGATGAGCGCCCATGAGGTGCTGAAAGCCGCCGCCGACCTGGTGGCGGCCTTCGCCGCTAATGACCGCGAGGCTTACTTTGGCGCGTTCACGGCCGATGCCAGCTTCGTGTTTTACACCCTGCCCCAGCCTCTGCTCAGTCGCGATGCCTACCAGGCGTTGTGGGACAGCTGGCGCGCGGACGAGGGGTTTGAAGTGCTGTCCTGCAGCTCAAGCAATGCCGCTGTCAGCCTGCAGGGTGACGCGGCGATTTTTATTCATGACGTGGCCACCGAGCTGCGCATGAACGGGGAGCAATTTTTTAGCCAGGAGCGCGAGACCATTGTCTTCAAACGGCAAGCGTCTCACCTAAAACAACAAGGCCTGTGGCTGGCCTGTCACGAACATTTGTCCGCTATGCCGGAAGGGCTGCCGCCCCCTTAGCCAATGTGATCGGAGCTGATCATGAATAATAAAAACAACGAAAACAGTATTCGCAGAATAGAAACCAACGGGGTCGAACAGATCCCGGACCACGAACGTACCGCCAGACCCAAGGATCTGTTTCGCCTGATCTTCGGCGGTGCCAACACCTTTGCCACCGCCGTGCTGGGCTCGTTTCCGGTGCTGTTCGGTTTGTCGTTCCAGGCTGGGGTCTGGGCAATTGTGCTGGGCGTGTTGGTGGGCGCGCTGATCCTGGCGCCCATGGGCCTGTTCGGGCCGATCAATGGCACCAACAACGCCGTGTCTTCCGGTGCGCACTTTGGTGTGCATGGGCGGATTGTCGGCTCGTTTCTGTCGCTGCTGACGGCGATTGCCTTCTTCTCACTGTCGGTGTGGAGTTCGGGTGATGCGCTGGTCGGTGGTGCGAAACGCCTGATTGGCCTGCCGGAAACCGACCTGACGCTGGGCTTGGCCTACGGCCTGTTTGCCTTGCTGGTGCTGACCGTGTGCATCTACGGCTTTCGCTTCATGCTGTGGGTCAACCGCATTGCGGTGTGGGCGGCGAGCCTGCTGTTTCTGCTGGGCATCTTCGCGTTCGCACCAGCGTTCGACAGCCACTTCGCCGGCAGCGTCGCCATGGGCCAGGCTGGTTTCTGGGCTGCCTTCATCGGCTCGGCGCTGGTGGCTATGAGCAACCCGATTTCCTTCGGCGCGTTCCTGGGTGACTGGTCGCGCTACATCCCGCGTGAGACGCCGAAAATGCGCATCATGCTGGCGGTCGTGCTGGCGCAGATCGCCACCTTGATTCCGTTCCTGTTCGGCCTCGCCACCGCGACCATCGTGGCGATCAAGGCGCCGGACTATATCGCGGCCAACAACTATGTCGGCGGTTTGCTGGCCGTATCACCGAGCTGGTTCTTCCTGCCGGTGTGCCTGATCGCGGTGATCGGCGGCATGTCCACCGGCACCACCTCGCTGTATGGCACCGGGCTGGACATGTCCAGCGTGTTCCCGCGCTTGCTGTCGCGGGTCAAGGCCACGTTGCTGATCGGGGTGATGTCGATTGCCTTCATCTTTATCGGACGTTTCGCCGCCAACCTGGTGCAGAGCGTGTCGACCTTCGCTGTGCTGATCATCACCTGCACCACGCCGTGGATGGTGATGATGATCATCGGCCTGATCGTGCGCCGCGGTTTCTACTGCCCGGATGACTTGCAGGTGTTCACTCGCGGTGAGACCGGCGGGCGCTACTGGTTCAGCCACGGCTGGAACTGGCGCGGCCTGGGCGCCTGGGTCCCGAGCGCACTGGTGGGCCTGTGCTTCGTCAACCTGCCGGGGCAGTTTGTCGGGCCGCTGGGCAACCTGGCCGATGGCATCGATATCAGCCTGCCAGTGACGCTGGGGCTGGCGTCGGTGGTGTACCTGACCTTGCTTCGTGCGTTCCCGGAGCCGGCCGAAGTCTATGGCCCGGCCGTAGTGGCGAGGGAGCTTGCTCCCGATGGGGTGCGGAGCGGCCCTAAAAAAGCCGGCTCCAGCTTCGCTGTCGAACGGGAGCAAGCTCCCTCGCCACAGCAAGCTCCCTCGCCAGAGCAGGCTCCCTTCCTGCAGAAAACCTCTCAATAGCCTAAAAAAATAAACGGAGAACCGCCGTCATGGCTTTGGATTTATTCGTCGTACTCATCTACGCCGCCGGCATGCTCGTGCTCGGCTATTACGGCATGCGCCGTGCCAAGACCCACGAAGACTACCTGGTGGCCGGTCGTAACCTGGGCCCGTCGCTGTACATGGGCACCATGGCCGCCACCGTATTGGGCGGTGCATCCACCGTCGGCACCGTGCGCCTGGGTTATGTGCATGGCATTTCCGGCTTCTGGCTGTGCGCCGCACTGGGCGCGGGGATCATCGCGCTGAACCTGTTCCTGGCCAAGCCGCTGCTCAAGTTGAAGATCTTCACCGTCACCCAGGTGCTGGAAAAACGTTACAACCCGATGGCCCGCCAAGCGAGTGCGGTGATCATGCTGGCCTACGCGCTGATGATCGGCGTGACCTCGATCCTGGCCATCGGCACCGTGCTGCAAGTGCTGTTCGGCCTGCCGTTCTGGGTGTCGGTGCTGCTCGGCGGTGGCGTGGTGGTGGTGTATTCGACCATCGGCGGCATGTGGTCACTGACCCTTACCGATATCGTGCAGTTCGTGATCAAGACCGTCGGCCTGATGTTTATTCTGCTGCCGATCTGCCTGTACCGCGTCGGCGGCTGGGATCAACTGGTGGCCAAGCTGCCGGCGTCGAATTTCAGCTTCACCGAAATCGGCTGGGACACGATCATCACCTACTTCATGATCTACTTCTTCGGCATCCTGATCGGCCAGGACATCTGGCAACGCGTGTTCACCGCCCGTGACGAAAAAGTCGCCCAGTACGCAGGCACGTTCGCCGGTTTCTACTGCATCCTCTACGGCCTGGCCTGTGCCCTGATCGGCATGGCCGCGCATGTGCTGCTGCCGAACCTGGACAACGTCAACAACGCCTTCGCCGCCATCGTCAAAGCCTCGCTGCCAGACGGCATCCGTGGCCTGGTGATCGCCGCCGCACTGGCCGCGATGATGTCCACCGCCAGCGCCGGCCTGCTCGCCGCTTCCACCGTACTGACCGAAGACCTGCTGCCACGCCTGCGTGGCGGCAAGCAGTCGAGCCTGAGCATCAACCGTCTGTTTACGATGCTGACCGGTATCGCCGTGCTGGGTATCGCGCTGGTGGTCAACGACGTGATCAGCGCCCTGACCCTGGCCTACAACCTGCTGGTGGGCGGCATGCTGATCCCGCTGATGGGCGCAATTTTCTGGAAGCGCGCCACCACCTCCGGCGCCATTGCATCCATGACATTGGGCTTTGTGACGGCGCTGGTGTTTATGTTCAAAGACGGCTTGGACGCGAATACGCCGATCTACTACAGCCTGGCGGTTGGGCTGGTGAGTTTTGTATTGGTGAGCTTGTTGTCACGTCGGCCAGAGGCTTCGGTGGCCAGGGCCATTTGACAGGTAACAGGATTTAAAGCGGTTTCTTCAGCGGGCGCGACGTCGGATGTCGCGCCCGTTTTTTTGCCTTGCACAAAACGACTGTGGGAGCGGGCTTGCCCGCGATAACTGTGTGTCAGTCAACTTTAAATCGACTGATACACCGCTATCGCGGGCAAGCCCGCTCCCACATTCTAAAACCTGTTGCTAACTGAGCTTAGCGGCGACGCGGACGACGCTGCTCGTCATCCGTGCGAATCGGTATCGGCTGCAGTGGCGGTTCAATCAGGCCCAGCGCAACGCCGAGGTCGTGGAGCCAGTTTTGAATTTTCTCTTTCATGGTTGCCCCCTTTGAGGGTAATGCGGCTAGGCGGGAGTTCTGTCGCCTTTTCCTACAGTGATAGTAGCTCTAAGTCTTACGTAATGCTTGAACGAAACCACAACGAACTATTACAGGATTGATCTGAATCCTGACAGATCGTTCAAGCAATCGCGCGCGCGTCTTGCAGGAAATCGGCCTTGCCCTCTTGTTGCAGATCGATCCATGCATTGAGGTTAGCGCCGAGCATGCCCTTGCGCCACATTAACCAGGTAGTAGCAGTGGCAAAAGGCCCGGTCAACGGATGAACGGACACACTGTCCTTGCCTGGCAGGCTGTCGAGCATTGATTCTGACATCAATGCCACGCCGGAACCGGCGATCACGCAGGCGAGCATGCCTTGGTAAGACTCAATCTCGATGGCGCGGCCCATGGCCACACGCTCGTGGGAAAACCAGGTTTCCAGGCGCGCACGGTAGGCGCAACTGCGTCGGAAGGTGAACACCGAGCGGCCGGCGACGTCCTGGGGGCCACGCACGGGCGGGTGATCCGCCTCGCAAATGATCACCAGGCGCTCTTCGCACAGCGGCACGCCGTCCAGCGTCGCGATCGTTATCGGGCCATCCACAAAGGCCGCGTCCAGACGCCCGGTGATCAAGCCCTCTAGCAACTCGCCGCTGGGCGCCGATTGCACCTGGAGGTTCACCATCGGATACGCCTTGTGATAGCGCGCCAACAGTTTGGGCAAATGCACTGCGGCCGTGCTGTACATGCTGCCCAATACAAAATCGCCCGCCGGCTGCCCTCCTTGCACCGCGCCGTGGGCTTCATCATGCAGCGCCAGCAGTCGAGTGCTGTAGTCCAGCAACACTTTGCCTGCGGGAGAAAGCTGCAAGCGCTGGCGTTCGCGCACGAACAACTCGACGCCCAGTTGCTCCTCCATTTGCTTGAGCCGTGTCGACAGATTCGAGGGCACGCGATGCAGGCGCTCAGCCGCGCGGGTGATGGAGCCCTCTTCCGCCACGGCCTGGAAGATGCGCAATTGACTGAACTCCATACCTTTCTCCAAAACTGAACAAGTTACTCACTATTATTCATTTTTACAGAAAGTCAATCCGCTTTAGCCTAAAGGTCATTCGCTTCCCCGTAGGAAACCTGCACATGTCACCGCTGATTCGCTTAACCGCCAGCTTTATCGCCCTGATGATGGCCATGGGCATTGGCCGCTTCGCCCTCACCCCGCAGATGCCGCATTTGCTCAGCGAGGGGCAGATTGACCTGACGGGCGCGGGCCTGATTGCCGCCGCCAACTACCTGGGCTATTTCGTCGGCGCGGTGGACTCGGTCTTCGCCCGCAGCGATCACCACATAAAAGCGCGTTTGTATGGCGGGCTGTGGCTGTGCGTGCTGCTGACCCTGGGGTCGTACTGGGCGCATGGCTTCTGGCCGCATTTGCTGCTGCGCTTTGGTACCGGCGTGGCGAGCGCCTGGGCGCTGGTAATGATCACCAGTTTGAGCCAGCCGCTGGCAATAGCCGCCGAGCGTCCGCGTTTGGGAGCATTGGTGTTTGCCGGGCCTGGCCTGGGGATTCTGCTGACAGGATTGCTGGCACTGGGCTCCAATCTACTGGGCGAAGACTCTGCGACCTTGTGGCTGGTCTATGGCGTGGTGGCATTGGTGATGTTGCTGGCCATCCTGCCCTTTTTACCGAAACCGACCGTGACGGTGACCCATGCCACTAGCGCGGGCAGCGACGCCAGCATCGCGCACCTGTGCTGGATCTACTTCTTGTATGGCCTGGGCTACATCATCCCCGCAACCTTCTTATCGCAGATGGCCAACGCGCAGTTCAAAGGCGCCTGGCAAGCCGACCTGTTCTGGCCGTGCTTTGGCCTGGCGGCGGCGCTGGGTGTGGTGGTGGCGAGCCTGCGTCGCAAGGACCCGGACACCACCCGCCGCTGGTTGATGACGACGTTATGGCTGCAAGCGGCCGGGGTATTCGCCTGCCTGCTGGGCAATGGCTGGGGCCTGGCCCTGGGAGTGTTGCTGTGTGGTGCGCCGTTCCTGGCATGCATGCAACTGGTGATGGCGCGTTTGCGCGAGGTGGCGCCCCACGGCTACCAGCGCAGCACCGGGCTGCTCACCGCCAGCTTTGCCATTGGCCAATTGTGCGGCCCATTGCTGGCCTCGGTGAGCAGCCACTTAAGCGGCGGCCTGCAACCGGCGCTGGTGATCGCCGGCTGTGGCTTGGTGTTGGCGGGCGCGGTGTTGGTCAACCGGCAACCAGCGACGTTGGCGCACGAACCCGCTCGCGCCGTGCCAGCACCAGGAAAAACAGCCCTCCCAGGAAGCACCCGGTAAACCAGGCGAAGTTGGCCATGCCCTGCAACGCGGGCGTGAAGGTGATAGCGACGCCCACCAGCGTCGCAGGCACCAAGGCTTTGACGGCGGTCCAGTTCACGCCGCCGTCGTAGTAATAACGGCCGTTGGGGCTGTCGTCGAACAGGGCATCCACGTCGATTTTCTGCTTTTTGATCAGGTAGAAATCCACAATCAAAATCCCGAACAGCGGGCCGATAAACGCAGCGAGAATGTCCAGGGTGTAGTGGATCATCAGCGGGTTGTTGAACAGGTTCCACGGCGTGATA
This sequence comes from Pseudomonas sp. PA-5-4B, assembly GCF_021606215.1. Taxonomy (NCBI): domain Bacteria; kingdom Pseudomonadati; phylum Pseudomonadota; class Gammaproteobacteria; order Pseudomonadales; family Pseudomonadaceae; genus Pseudomonas; species Pseudomonas sp. PA-5-4B. The sequence continues at coordinate 109,266 of NZ_WKDB01000010.1, forward strand.
AAGATTGAGGCCACGGCCGCGATCATGCCACCTGCGCGCCAACTGATCTTGCTCGGCGCGACGTTGGCGAAATCAAACGCCGGTGACACGAAGTTGGCGACAATGTTGATGCCGATGGTGGCGGTCACGAAGGCAAAGGCGCCGAGCAGCACGGCCATGCTGTTGTCGATGCGCGAAACCGTAGCGATTGGGTCATGCAACATTTCGCCAAACACCGGCAAAGTGCCCGAAACGATGACGACAGTCACCAGCGAGAACGCCAGGAAGTTAACCGGCAACCCCCAGAAATTGCCGCGTCGCACGTCGTGCATGCTGCGGCAGTAGCGGCTGAAATCACCGAAATTGAGCGTAGGCCCGGAGAAGTACGACACCACCAGCGCCGTCGCCACAATCACTTGGCCAAATGCCTGCCAGCCTGACAGGGATTTTTCCGCCAGGGTGAAACTGATATTCGCCCAACCTGCCCTCCACACGATCCAGCCGGCCAGGGCAAACATTACCGCATAGACCACTGGCCCCGCCCAGTCGATAAAGCGGCGGATGGACTCCATGCCGGCCCAGAATACGGCTGCCTGCAGCGTCCATAAGCTGAGGAAGCCAAACCAGCCCAGGTAGGACAGGCCCGCAAAGTGCGGCTCTGCATACACCGCCATCTGTGGGAAAAAGCGCAGCACTACGATAATCAAGGCACTCGACGCCAAGTACGTCTGGATACCGTACCAGGCCACGGCGATCAAACCGCGAATCACCGCCGGAATATTCGCCCCAAACACGCCAAATGCCAGCCGGCAGATGACCGGGTATGGCACCGCCGCTTGCTGGCTCGGCTTGGCCACCAGGTTGGCAATCAACTGCACGATGCAAATGCCGGTGAGCAAGGCGATCAACACCTGCCAACTGGCCAACCCGAGGGCAAACAGGCTGGCGGCGAACACGTAGCCGCCGACGCTGTGCACGTCGCTCATCCAGAAGGCGAAAATGTTGTACCAGGTCCATTTCTGCGGCAGCGGCCCGAGGTCCTGGTTGTACAGGCGCGGGCTGTAGCCTTTGGGCAATTGTTCGGTCATCGCTTGGCTCCTCGAAATACCGGCCTGCGCTGCCGTAACGGTGTGCATACGGGAGGCGGCCTGGTTTGTATACGAGGTATTCAGCAGAATATGTGCCAATGGCACACAATCCCTCTGAAACGGTGTTCCAAAGAGATTTATGAAGGGTTGTTGGCGGGGGTTATGCTCAGCAACGGTGCACGTCAATCCTGTACACAATCAATGCCGCACCCGATGTGCACACAAATAGCCGACACTGCAACAGACGGCCGTCAGGAAGGTGCCCCAGGCCATGTCCATCAGTGCCAGTCCGGCTGACCAACCTTGCAATGTGGCCCAGTTGCTCAGGTCATACGTGCCGTAGGCCACCAGGCCGAGCAGAGCGCCAAGGCCTGCTGCACGTTGCCAGCTGCCGCTGGGCAAAACCACTAACACCACACAACCGAGGGCATACAGCAGATAAAACAGCACAGCAGGCAGCAAGCGAGGCTGATCAAGCATCAGCGAGCCGAGCAGGGATCTGTAGGTCTGGCCCATGAAAACGCCGAGCCAGAGGCCGTCGAGCACCAGAAACGCGAGTAAAGTGCCGAGGTAAGCGAAGCGTATTTTGCGGGTCATGGTTGCAGCCTCCATAGGCGCCGAGCGGCACCTACAGAAGAGCAAAACGCGATCAGCTTAGTTCAATGCGATCGGCGTGAATCACAATCTGGCCCTGCTTGTAGAGCGCACCAATGGCTTTCTTGAAGTTGCCTTTGCTGACACCGAACAAATTGCTGATCACCGCCGGGTCGCTCTTGTCGCTGACCGGCAGGGTGCCGTTGTTTTCACGCAACTTGGCGAGGATCTTCGAGTTCAGGCTCGAGGCCGCTTCCTGGCCAACCGGTTGCAGGCTCAGGCTGATGTTGCCATCGGCGCGAATCTCTTTAATGAAGCCTTTCTCTTCCTTGCCCGGGCGCAGGAACTTGAACACTTCGTTCTTGTGGATCAGGCCCCAGTGCTTGTTGTTGATGATCGCCTTGAAACCCATGTCGGTGGCTTCGGCCACCAGCAGGTCGACTTCCTGGCCCACCTGGTAGTTGGCAGGTGTCTTATCCAGGTAGCGGTCAAGTCGCGCGGTGGCGGTGATGCGTTTGGTGTGCTTGTCGAGGTAGACGTGCACCACGCAGTATTCACCCGCAGTCAGCTGGCGTTTTTCTTCCGAATACGGCAGCAACAGGTCTTTTGGCAAACCCCAGTCGAGGAATACGCCGATGCTGTTGACTTCGACGACTTTCAAACTGGCGAATTCGCCGACTTGAACTTTCGGCTTTTCAGTCGTCGCGATAAGTTTGTCATCGCTGTCCAGATAAATGAAAACGTTAAGCCAGTCTTCATCTTCACTGGGAATATCTTTGGGGATATACCGATTAGGCAAGAGGATTTCGCCATCTTGCGCACCATCCAGGTACAAACCAAAGTTAGTGTGTTTAACCACTTGCAAGCTGTTGTAGCGCCCGACTAAAGCCATTTCCAGATACCTTCGTTACGTGGGCGGCATTCTACCCGAGTTGCGCCCGCCACGCGCGTGCGCCTGAAAAATCGCGGGCTGGCGTGGCCTCGTAATGGCACCGCCCCGCTCGTCTGATCAATCGATCGAATTTTACCCGCGGGCAGCAGCCGAATAAACCCTGTGGTTTCGAGTTAAAACAGTAAGTTAGGGGCTTATTTCAAGGTAAAATTTTGGCCGATTACATCGGCTATGGTTATTCCCAGAGGATATTTGCCAAGCAATTGTCAAGTATTTCCTGTACGATGCCTGGCCAAGTTAATTTTCTACAGGTTAGTGGCCGCCATGCGCGTAAAAGCATCCAACAGCAAAGCAAAGCCAGCTCCCGCCGTTGAAACCAGCGAATCGATCAACAGCCAAATTGCTGCTTTCCTCAAGTCCGGCGGCGAAATCCAGCAAATTGCCAAGGGCGTGAGCGGCCAGACTTTCGGCCCGTCCAAGCAGATCAGCCTGGGCAAAAAGTAATACCCGCACGTCGCATCTAGCTCCTAAGCGTCTTGCCTTCCAAGGCGCCAGGACTAGAGTCTGAAACACCCTCCTGCTACCTCTCCTGATGCGCTAATCGACGAACGGGGCTCACCGCGAAGCATTCGCCGGTATGCTTGCACCCGTCTAGCACGGGCATCTGTCCGATTTTTTCATTACTGCTCCTCGCTTTTCATGGAGTGAAGCATGCTCAAGCCCTGCTTGTTTCTCATCGCAGCCCTTACAGCAAGCCCCCTCGCATACGCGCAGATTTTTCAGCGTGAACTGGGTGACTTCGACCTCAAATTAGGCACCACGCCCAGTCGCAGCATGGCCCAGGGGTTGGTCAAGCCCACCTCGCCGGGCAGCGATTCCTTCCACGGCGGCCTGGACCTGAGCCACGACAGCGGCCTGTATTTCGGCCAGTTTTCGCCCAATTTGGGCCTGTCCTCGGCCAACAACCTTGAAGTCGACTCCTACATGGGCTTCAAGCGCCCCTTCGACCAGACCCTGGGCTACGAAGTAGGCATGATCCACTACAGCTACCCCAAGCTCAGCCCGCTCGACAGCCAGGAGTTCTACGGCGGCTTGAACCTGCTGGGCAATCGCTTCGGTGTGTCGTTCAGCAACGATCCGGATCGCCAGGACAGCACGCTGTTTGCCGACCTCGGCGGTACACAGCCCTTCGGCATCGGCGTCAGCATGAAGTACACCACTCACCAGCTCGGCACTCCAACTGCGGTGGAAGGCGGCACCATCAGCAACTTCAGCGACTGGTCAGTGCAGTTCTCCCGCGCATGGAAAGGCGTTGACCTGGACCTGATCTATAGCGGCTCCAGCCTCAGCGGTGGAGACTGCTCGGCCTACTCCGGACACAATTCGCAATGCGACGGCCTGTTGACCTTGAAGGCCGCGCGGTCGTTTTATTGATGGGCTGAACTGTCGCGCCTCGCACAGGTTCACATGCATGAACCCTCCCTGCGCAAGGACACGCCCATGCTGCGTCGGATCAAATTACTGGTGGTATTACTGACGTTGAGCCTGGTGCTCGCCGGCTGCAATCGCGTGGGCCTGGCCTACCGCAACCTTGATGTGATCATCCCCTGGACGCTCAACGACTACCTGGACATGAACGCAGGGCAAAAGAGCTGGTTCAACGACACCCTCAAGGGACATCTGGCCTGGCACTGCACCACCCAATTACCGGGTTACCTTGACTGGCTTGATCGCCTGCAACAGATGGTCGACAACAACCAGGTTACCGACGCGGCACTACAAGCGCGCACCGTGGAAGCCAAACAGGCCATCGCCGAGGTGGCCCGTGAGATCACCCCGTCAGCCATCCAGTTGCTGCAGGGCCTGGATGATCAACAAGTCAAAGACATGGGGGATGCGCTGGCCAAAGACCTGCGCAAGCGCCAGGACGAATACCTCAAACCGCCACTGGCCCAGCAGATCAAGGAGCGGGCCGAGCGCATGAGCAAACGCCTGGATGCGTGGATGGGGCCGTTGAGTCCCCGCCAGCAGAGCCGGGTGACGGCGTGGTCAATCGCGCTGGGTGAACAGAATCAGGAATGGATCGGTAATCGCGCCCATTGGCAGGCGCAATTTATCGTCGCCTTGCAGCAGCGTCACAGCGCTGACTTCCCACAGAAAATCCAACAGCTGCTGGTGGATCGCGAGAGCCTGTGGACCCCGCAATACCGCACCGCCTATGCGCAAACCGAAGCCGCTGCGCGCAGCCTGATCATCGACCTGATGGCCGAAAGCACGGCGCAGCAGCGCCAGATACTCACACAAAAAATCGGCAAGGTTCGCAGTGACTTCCAGGCCCTCAAATGCCTCAAGGCCGCCTCGATTTAAAAATGTGGAAGCGGGCTTGCTCGCGAATGCGGTGAATCAGTCGATGAATCTATTGACTGACACACTGTATTCGCGAGCAAGCCCGCTCCCACATTTTGATTTGGGGTGTGCTCTTTCAGGCAATCTGCGCCTTGGAAGCCACCTCGGCGAACGTCGCCGGGTCCAGCGCGTCGGCCTGCTCGTCCAGCACTTGGCGCGGGTGATCGTTGCCGGGGATTGAGCTGTCGATCAGGGCCAGCAGTTGCGCACCTAGCGCTGTGAGGATGAAGTTCTCACCATTGCCGCCCTCTTCTTCCGGGCGCGATTCAATGAAACCGCGTTTGAACAACAGCGCTTCGTAATCGGCGGCGGTCTTTTTCAACGCGTCCAGGTTACCGGTGGATTCGCCCGCCGTGGCCTTCTCGGCCGCTTCCTGCTCGGCGTATTTGCGCGGCGCAAAGCTGCCTTCGCCGTTCTGCACTTCATGCAGTAGACGTTCGATCAGATCCCAGTTGTAAGTCGTCATCCTGATTACTCCCGCGGGCAGATTAAAAAGTGGCCCGTCATAGGTAGTGACATGACCTGACACTGGCCGTTCATCCCAATAGACGAGCGTCATTTCTCTGAACTTTCCAGACGTTCGCGCCCTCAACTGAACACCACTGCCAAGGAGGTCCGACCATGAAAACCCTGATGAACCTGGCCATCGCCGCCGCCCTGCTGAGCGCCCTGCCCGCCTGGGCCTGCACGCCGGAAGAGGCCACGGCCAAACGCGAACAACTGGCCAGGGAAGTGACCAAACTGACCCAGCAAAACCCGGCCAAGGCCAAGGAAATCAACGATGAGTTGCAACACATGAACCTGGAGACTGCCAGCGCGGATCTGCCAGACAAGTGCCAACTGATCGACCAGCGCCTCAAGGAGCTGGACGAGGCGGCCGCCAAAGCAAAGAATTAACCACCACAACGGGACGCGGAGCGCCCCTGGCGGCATTCCCACGCAGAGCGTAGGAACGATCAACTGAGGGCATAAAAAAACCGGACAGCGTCCGGTTTTTTTATATCAGCGGCCTTATTCGGCAGCTGGCGCTTCTGGCTTGCGGCGCTTGAGCGGCGCCATGCCGTCCTTGCTGACGAGCGACAGGTTGTCGGTCTTCGGCCGGTTGGCAATCTTGCGCTTGGTTGGCGACTTGGCGCCGGTTTTCTTCTTGTCACCCTTGGCGTCGGTCTTTTTCTTCTTCACGCCGACCGCTTTGCCCGACGCCTTGACCTTCTTCGGCCCGGTGTAGGTGCCTTTGACTTCCTTGATGGTGCGGCGCTCGAACGACTGTTTGAGGTAGCGTTCGATACTCGACATCAGGTTCCAGTCGCCGTGGCAGATCAGCGAGATCGCCAGACCATCATTGCCGGCGCGCCCGGTACGACCAATACGGTGCACGTATTCGTCGCCGCTGCGCGGCATGTCGAAGTTGATGACCATGTCCAGGCCATCCACGTCCAGGCCGCGGGCGGCAACGTCGGTGGCGACCAGGATCTTCACGCCGCCAGCCTTGAGGCGGTCGATGGCCAGTTTGCGATCCTTCTGGTCTTTCTCGCCGTGCAGCACGAACGCCTTGTATTCCTGAGCCACCAGGCGACCGTAGATACGGTCGGCTGCTGCACGGGTGTTGGTGAAAACGATGGCCTTCTGATAGGTCTCGTTGGCCAGCAGCCAGTTCAGGATCTGTTCTTTGTGTACGTTGTGGTCGGCCATCACGATCTGCTGACGCGTGGTCGCGTTCAGGTCGCTGACGTTATTGACCTGCAAGTGCTCAGGGTTGTTCAGCACCTTGGCAACCATATCGCGCAGGGTCGAACCGCCGGTGGTGGCGGAGAACAGCATGGTCTGCTGGCGATTGACGCACTCGGCCACAAGGCGCTGCACATCGTCGGCAAAGCCCATGTCGAGCATGCGGTCGGCTTCGTCGAGCACCAGCACTTCGACTTCCTTGAGGTCGAGGTTGCCGGCGTTGAGTTGCTCGATCATCCGGCCTGGGGTGCCGATCAGGATGTCGGGCACCTTGCGCAGCATGGCGGCCTGGACCTTGAAGTCTTCACCGCCGGTGATGATGCCGGACTTGATGAAGGTGAACTGCGAAAAGCGCTCCACTTCTTTCAAGGTCTGCTGCGCCAGTTCGCGGGTTGGCAGCAGGATCAGGGTCTTGATGCTCACGCGGACTTTGGCCGGGCCGATCAGGCGGTTCAGCACCGGCAGGACGAAAGCGGCGGTTTTACCGCTGCCGGTTTGTGCCGTCACCCGCAGGTCACGCCCTTGGAGCGCGAGCGGGATGGCCGCTGCTTGCACAGGCGTAGGCTCGACAAATTTAAGCTCGGCCACGGCTTTGAGCAGGCGTTCGTGCAGGGCGAATTGGGAAAACACGGGTGCTACCTCGAAGAAATACAAAATATCAGCTGCATAGGGTAACGGTTTCGGGCGCTCAAACCGAGTTTCTTTACGCGAACGAGGCTAATCAGCTGCTTTTTTGTCAGCAGATTTGTCCGCAAAACCAACTTTGTTGCACATAAATGCTCTAATCGACCCGTGTTGTCTTACAGAAGAATCGGTTTTACCCATGGATATCAAACAGCTCTGGCTCAACGTCCAAGACCTTTGGGGCGCCCTCGATGAACACCCGCTGCTGCATGCCAGCCTGGGTTTGCTGATACTGCTGGTAGTCGCCCTATTGGTCGGACGGGTAGCACGCTACCTCATCCTCCACGCCGTCAAACTGCTCGGCCGGCAACCGGCGCTGCACTGGCTCAATGACCTGCGGCATAACAAAGTCTTCCACCGCCTGGCGCAAATGACGCCCTCGCTGGTGATCCAGTTCGGCCTGTACCTGGTACCCGACCTGAGCAAGACCGCCACCCTGTTTATCGGCAATGTGGCGCTGGCGTTCACCATCCTGTTCATGACGCTGGCCGTGAGCGCCCTGCTCAACGCCTTGCTGGATATCTACGCGCGCACCGAACATGCCCGCACCCGCTCGATCAAGGGCTATGTACAGTTGGCAAAGATGGTGCTGTTCGTGTTCGCCGCGATCATCATCGTCGCCACCTTGATCGACCGTTCGCCGCTGTTGCTGCTCTCGGGCCTGGGTGCAATGTCAGCGGTGATTTTGTTGGTGTACAAGGACACGCTGCTGTCGTTTGTGGCCAGCGTGCAGCTGACCAGCAACGACATGCTGCGGGTCGGCGACTGGATCGAGATGCCTCAGGTCGGCGCCGACGGTGACGTGGTGGATATCACCCTGCACACGGTCAAGGTGCAGAACTTCGACAAAACCATTGTCTCGATCCCCACTTGGCGCCTGATGTCCGAGTCGTTCAAAAACTGGCGCGGCATGCAGGCTTCCGGCGGGCGCCGCATCAAACGCAGCCTGTATATCGACGCCAGCGGCGTGCGCTTTTTGCGCGACGACGAAGAAGTGCGCATGACCCAGGTACACCTGCTCACCGACTACATCAGCCGCAAGCAGGCCGAACTCAAGGCCTGGAACGAAGCTCAGGGCCATAGTGCGCAACTGTCGGCCAACCGCCGCCGCATGACCAACCTCGGCACCTTCCGCGCCTACGCCCTGGCGTACCTGAAAAGCCACCCGGACATCCAGCCGAACATGACCTGCATGGTGCGCCAGATGCAAACCACCGCCCAAGGCGTGCCGCTGGAAATCTACTGCTTCACCCGCACCACGGCGTGGGCCGATTACGAGCGCATCCAGGGCGATATCTTTGATTATTTGCTGGCGGTGTTGCCGGAGTTTGGCTTGAGCCTGTATCAGCAGCCGAGTGGCAATGATTTGCGCGCGGGGATGGTGCCGGCGGTGTTGGGGGCCAGCCATTTGCCAGCCCTGGAAAACGAATCTGCCTGACGCCATCCATTCCCTGTGGGAGCGGGCTTGCCCGCGATAGCGGTGTATCAGTCGAAATATTTGCCGACTGACACCCCCTATCGCGGGCCGCTTGTGTCTTGATCTGGGAATAAACTCTGAGGTGAGAGGGGTGGATGGCAAGCTGTGAGTCCGCGGTGCTAGAAGCACGAGTGGGAGCAAAGCTGCCATCCACCTTTCCACTCTGGCCGACAAG
>NZ_WKDB01000100.1:0-18508 GCF_021606215.1 Pseudomonas sp. PA-5-4B
CCCCACCCCCACCATCCCCAACGCATTCCGCCGTCCGCTCACGGATATCAGGCAAATCCTCGGTAGTTTGGGGAAGCGTCCTACCGCAAAAGGAACCATTTCCCTCAAGCCCGGGTCTTTACCCCGCCCACCCGCAACCGGTCGGGCTGCATGGACTGCAGCGTTTTTAAAACGACATTAAGGATTAATGTGAACTTCGCCTCCCCATTCCCTTGTCTGCCACCACCGGCTGCGGTGCGATTGCTCGCGCCTGCAGTTCAGCAGGGCGCCTTGGGGGAATACATTCGGATCATCTGATCCTTCGCTCAGCACACCTACAGCCGCCGGGCGTATTGGCGGCTTTGACTGTAGTTCATGGAGTTTGAAATGAAGCGCAAGCCGTTCCAGAAAACCCTGCTGGCCCTGATGGTCAGCGCAGGCGCCGCGCATGTTGCTGCGGTGGAATTCGACGTGAGCAGCGGCCAGAACAAGTGGAAAGGCCAGGTGTTCAACGAGCCTGTCACCTTGGTCGGGTCGCGCAATGTGGTGGCTACCCAGCGCAATGTCGATGGGGCCAGTGTTGCCGAGACCAATGTTCAGGGTTCGCTGATCAACCGCGCCGACTACAACATCGATGGCAGTGGCCTCAACATCCGTGGTTTTGTGGTGGATGGCGCGCTGGACTCTGATCTGCGTGCCCGCGGCGGCACGATCACCGGTGATGTGATCCAGGCCGGTACGATCAGGCTCACCAACCAGACCTGGGCCGAAGGTTTTGAGGTGGGCGCCGCGAACATCGGCGGCAGCGTGATCAACTCCGGAACTATCGTCACCGTTGACGTGCCGGGGTCGGACAGTGACGGCGAGGGCATGTACCTCAATGGCACGACCGTCGGTGGTGACGTGATCAACTCCGGCCTGATTGATGTCACTTCCATCTACGGCTACGGCCTGATCCTGGACACCCATAACAACATGCCGGTGACCGTCGGCGGCAAAATCCTCAACTCCGGCACCATCCGCGTCACGGGCGAAGAGGCGTTGGGCATTGAAGTTGAAACCGACACCAGTGACCTGCGTATAGAAAACAGCGGTGTGGTGACGGTCAACGGTGGTATGGCCAGGGCCGTACAGTTCAACTCCGGCACCTTCGATTACTTGCTCAACACCGGCACGATTGAAGCCAAAGGCGCCAATGCGGTGGCTGTCCATCTGACTGGGGCAACCTTTACCCAGAACCCGCAGTCGGGCGCGCGCGGCGTTATCAACCGGGGTCTGATCAGTGCCGACAGCACCGCGATCCTGGTCAATGCCCGCGACCAGACTTCGCCCTTCGAGATCAACCAGCAAGCAGGCGAGATCCGTAGCAAATCCGGCACGGCCATCGACGCTGCCAACCTTGCGACGCTGAACTGGACGGGCGGCAAAATCACCGGTGACTTGCTCAACCTGAGTGCGGTTAATGTCGCCGGCCAAGCAGATTTCGCCGGCCAGCACATCATCGCGCCGGTCTCGATTAATTCCGGCTCGTTGAACCTGGCCGCGCCCGGTACCACGATCAGCGGCAACCTTAACGTCGCCAGCGGTGCGGGCATTGATATGCACCTGGCCGACAGCGTGGTGCCGACCACGCCGTATCTGTCGGTCAACGGTACGGCTAATTTCGCCCAGGCGTCGAAGCTCACGGTGAGTGCGCAGCCAGGCGACTTTGCGCGCACCAATAACGGCACTCAATACACCCTGTTGCAGGCCACCAGTGTGCAGAACAACGGCCTGTCGGTTGCCAGTTCGTCATCGCTGCTCAACGTGCTGAGCTACTCGGCGGATGCGCAAACGGTCAAGGCTGTCGTCGCGGTTAAAGACAACCAGCAAGTGCAGCAGGAACTTGCCGGTGCAGGTGCCAGCGCCGCAGCGGCCACGGCGGTGAATACGTTCAAGAACGATGTGCTCGGCGGGCTCAACCAGAACGACCCAGTGTTCCAGTCCCTCGCCAACGCCGGGACTGCGCAACAGCTTGCTCAAGTGAGCGAGCAGCTCAAGCCGGACGTCAACCGTGGCGCGCTGGATGTGGCGTTGTCGGGGCAGACTGTTATCAATGGCGCAATTTTCAACCGCCTTACCGACCAGCGCGAAGGCCATCAAACCGGCGGCGTGTGGGTGCAGGGTTTGAGCAGCAACATGGACCAGGATGGGCGCGGCGGTAACAACGGTTACTCGGCCAACAGCAGCGGCATGGCCGTGGGTGTGGACGGTCGTTTGAACGACACCACCACCCTGGGCGTGGCTTACAGCTACCTTAATTCCAACATCCATTCGGACCTGGGCAACAAGACCGATGTGGAGGGCCACGCGCTGTCGCTGTATGGCAACTGGGCGCTGCAAAACTGGTTTGTGGATGGCAGCCTCAGCTACGGTCATAACGACAACGACAGCAAGCGCCATGTGGCGGGCACCACGGCCAAGGGCAGTTACGACAGCAACGTGTTGGCAGCCAGCGTAATCGGCGGCTACAGCTTCAAGCCATCGCAGGCGGTGGTGATCGAACCGCGTGTGGCGGCGCGTTATGCCAACGTGCGCATGGACGGCTACGACGAGAAGGGTTCTTCGGCGGCGCTGAGCACGCGTTCGCAGCGTTATGAAGTGGGTGAGTTGGGTGCCGGTGTGCGTTTGGCCGGCAACTTGCCGATGGGCGCAGGCAGCCTGCAACCGGAAGCGACCTTGATGGCGTATCACGACCTGATGGGTGATCGCGTCGCGCAAACCTCCAACTTTGTGGCGGGTGGTGCGGCGTTCACCACCACCGGCGCGTCGGTGGCGCGTGACAGCTACGAGGCGAGTGTGGGCGTGAACTACCAGGTGTCGGACTTCACCGTGGGCGCCAGCTACACCCGCCAAGCGCGCAGTGGCTTCGACGCCGATGGCGTGATACTCAAAGCGCGTTACGCGTTTTAAGCCCTGTGGGAGCGGGCTTGCTCGCGAAAGCGGTAGTCCAGTCGATACATGCACTGGCTGGCACACCGCCTTCGCGAGCAAGCCCGCTCCCACATTTGGATGTGGGTGTTTCAGGTAGCTTGGGTTTGCTTTCAGTTCAGCTATCGCCAGTGCGGTATGCGTTGCAAGCCAACATCACTTGACTCTGTGGGAGCGGGCTTGCCCGCGATGGCGGTGGGTCAGTGAATAAATCCAGTGACTGACACACTGCTATCGCGGGCAAGCCCGCTCCCACATTTGGTGTTGTGTTTGTCAGAACAACTTGCGCTGCACAGCTTCATCCAGCGTGCTGCGGGTTAGTGCTTCAACCACTTCTCCAGTATTGGCCTGGAACGGGATGCCTACGATCAGCACCAAGTGCATCCAGGTGCGCACCGATTCGCTTTTCTTGACCCGGCCCAGTTCTTTGCCGTCCTTGTCCTTGAATACGGTTTCCAGGGTGAAGGTGTTCTTCGCCGTGGACGGGATGATGAAGAACGTAACGCCAGTGATGATCGCCGAGGCCATGCTGAACTGTTCGTTGTTGTACAGCGTGGCGTCGGCGTAGATGTCCGAGTCGACCTTGTCGGTGCTCACCCGTGCAAAGCGGTTGGACTGGCGGAACCCATCGGCCACGGTTTTTTCCCACAGCGCCGCCGGTGCGCCGGCCGTGGTATTGCCGGGGCCGCCGTTGACTTGGCTCAGCGCCGTGGTGCGCACGTAGGCGGTGGGTTTCTGTGCCGGTGTGCTGGCGGTCGGCGGCCAGGTTTGCACGGCCGGCAATTCGTGTTGCGAGTAGGACACGCAACCGGTCAACAAGACGGCGGCGAGGACCAGGCTGTGTTTGATCAACCCTTTCATGTGTTGCTCCCTGAAATTACGGTTTGGCCAGTTTGGCAGTGGCGGTATCGAGCAGTTGCGCGACCAGTTCGTTCAACTGTTTGGCGCCCATGGTCGGGGCCCAGTATTCGCGGCCGTAGAGGCCCACGTTGCGTTCAAACTTGACCTCTTGCTTGGCGCTCGCCAGTTCCTTGCCGTCGCGGTCGACAATCACCAGGTCGCCGGCCACGTCGAAGGTGTCGACGAAAATCGGGCCGTTGACCCAGATCCAGATCGTCAGCGTCAGCAGGGCACCAGGCACGTAGGCGGGGTGAACGCCACGGTGGCCTTTGAGGGAGGTCATGTTGAATTTCAGCGCGACATCGTTTTCGCCAAGGCGCACCGGGTACTCAGTGACCTGCTTGAAGTAACCCGCCGTGCGCACGTACTGGTTGAGTTGGGCCGTGAGCGAACGGCTGATCGCAGTTTTATTGGCGTCGTTGACGTCGGCGGCGCTCACTGTCACATCAGCGACTTGCGCACTGCGCGGGCTGCTGACGGGGGCCGGGTGGAGCGGGGCGCCGATGGGGCCGGTGACGGTGTAAGAGACGCAGCCGGTCATCGACAGCGTCGCGAGCAGGGCCGCAGCCCCAAGGAGGGTTTTCAACACGCAATATCCCTATTTAATGAACAAGCCAAGCCAATGTCTCGACCGATGGCTGTGTAACTTGAGGCGGGCGCGCAGCGTAACAGAATGCCGTTGAGCGGCGAACGCCCCCGCAGCAGCGAAACCGCTTGAGTACACAGGGCAACCCCGTAAAATGCCGCGCACTGGATACAAGGCATTTTTCAAGGATGAATCAAGCAATGCGCCTCTCTGCTTTTCTCCCGGCCACCCGCCTCACCGCGGGCCGCACGTTTCAACCGCACTGCTGCGAGGCAGTCACCCTTCCTGATATCGCTATTGGCGGGCTCGACACTTTCCATGTTGAGGCTGCGTGCAAACGCGCGCGCGTTTTCAGCAAAATCTGATTGCCGCGACTTCGTTGATAACTTACATAACAGCCCTTTGCGCTGGTTTCACCTCTAGGAGCACTCTGTGAAAACACTGTCCAAAATCCTGCTGTCGGGCCTCACCGCCGCAGCGCTGCTGAGCGTGGCCGGTTGCGCCACCGAGAGCAACCGAGCGATGCCGGTGGAGCAAGTTGCCAGCGCCAGCGTGGCCTATTCCGGCGTACGTGTACCGATTGCCGTAGGCAAGTTCGATAACCGCTCCAGCTACATGCGCGGGATCTTCTCCGATGGCGTTGACCGCCTTGGCGGCCAGGCCAAGACCATCCTGATCACCCACCTGCAGCAGACCAACCGCTTCAGTGTGCTGGACCGCGACAACATGGGCGAAATCTCCCAGGAAGCCGCGATCAAAGGCACCGTGCAAAAGCTTAAAGGTGCTGACTACGTGGTGACGGGCGACGTGACCGAGTTCGGCCGCAAAGAGACCGGCGACCGCCAGTTGTTCGGCATTCTCGGCCGTGGCAAAACCCAAGTGGCCTACGCCAAAGTCGCGTTGAATATCGTCAACATCAGCACCTCCGAAGTGGTGTATTCCACCCAGGGCGCCGGTGAGTACGCGCTCTCCAACCGTGAAGTCATCGGTTTTGGCGGCACTGCCAGCTACGACTCCACGCTCAATGGCAAGGTTCTGGACCTGGCCATGCGCGAAGCGATCAACCGCCTGGTAGACGGCATCAACGCCGGCGCCTGGAACCCGCGCAACTAATAACAACAACGCCAAGGAGCACTACACGGATGAGCAAGGCAGTTAAGTTGGCGCTGATGCTGACAGCAATCGCGACGGTCGCCGGGTGCCACACGGCGCCCCAACCCCTGTATCAGTGGGAAAGCTACCAGCCGCAGGTTTACGAGTACTTCAAGGGCGAGCCCAAGGAAGCGCAGGTGGAAGCCCTGGAACGCGATCTGCAAAAGATCAACGCCAGCGGCCGCAAGGCCCCGCCGGGTTACCACGCGCACCTGGGCATGCTGTACCTGAGCATGGGCAAGGATGACCAGATGGTGCAGGAGTTCCGCACCGAGAAGGCATTGTTCCCTGAGTCCGCTGCGTACATGGACTTTTTGCTGAAAAACGCCAAGGCTGGAGTTGCCACTAAATGAACCTGTTAAAACTCACCGGCGCCTTGCTGGCCCTGGCATTGCTCGGCGGCTGCGCGGCGCCCAAGACCATTGATTACACAGCGTTCAAACAGGCTCGGCCGAAGTCGATCCTGGTACTGCCACCCATCAATGAGTCGCCGGAAGTGCAGGCCTCCTACAGCCTGGTTTCGCAGGTCACCTACCCGTTGGCCGAAGCCGGTTACTACGTGTTGCCGATTGCCCTGGTGGACGAAACTTTCCGCCAGAACGGCCTGACCACCGCCAACGATATCCAGGGCGTGGCGCCGGGCAAGCTGCATGACATTTTTGGTGCGGATGCGGCGCTGTACATCACCATCAGCGACTACGGCACCAAGTACATGCTGATCTCCAGCGACACCTCCGTGACCGCCTCGGCCAAGCTGGTGGACCTGCGCACCGGCACCACGTTGTGGACCGGCTCGGCACGCGCTTCCAGCGAGGAAGGCAACAACAATGGCGGCGGCCTGGTGGGCATGCTGGTCTCGGCAGCGGTCAAGCAGGTGATCAACAGCTCCACCGATGCGGCGCACCCGATTGCCGGTATTGCCAGTGTCCGCCTGCTGTCGGCCGGGCAGCGCACCGGCATTTTGTATGGCCCGCGTAACCCGAAATACGGCACCGACTAAGTGCCTGTTCAACCGTGAACAGCCTTTGCTGACCGCTCGGGTCTGCAAAGGCTTCGCGGGTTGGGTGTCACGCGTTGTCGTCAGTTTACAAGCACATCCGGTGGCCTGATCACTTGCGTACTGGTCACCACGAAGTCTGCTGTGCGGTTGCCGGTCAAGTCGATGGCGATGAAGTGGCGCTGGGTCTGCGGGTTGAAGCCCACGATCGCGTCGCCGATACGCCCGCTGAACGCCTGGACGGGCTTGAATCGCGTGTTGGACCTTCGCTCCAGCCCGCGCAGGTCAATCTTGTCGGTGCCGCTGGTGAAATCCATGATGACATCGGGGTTTGCAGGCGTGGAGTCGCTGGCGTGGTTATAGACGAAACTGTCGGCGCCGCCGCCGCCGCGCATGCGGTCCGCACCCGCCCCACCGGTGAGCCGGTTATCGGCGGCGTTGCCGATCAGCACATCGTGGCCTGAGCCACCGATAGCGTTTTCGATGAGGCAGTTGCGGGCGATAGAGACGTTGCCCTGATAACCACCTACGTCGGAAAACGAGCCATCTCTCAGATTGATCGTTTGGTTATTGCCGTAACCCGAGAAGTCCAGCGTGTCATTTCCGGCGCCATCCCATACGCAAAAAATAGCGGCGTCCTGATGGCTTCTCAGGGAGTAGTGGTCCCTGCCGGTGTTGGAGTTGAAACCGTAGATGTTGTTTTCTCGGCGGGTTTGATAGTTGGCGCCGTACTGGTGCTGGATAGCGCTGATGTCATCCATCATGGGAGCCAGCGGCCTGCCCTCGAAGTGTTTGCCACTGCTTTGGGCAGGGTAATAGCTCATGACGGTATGGGCTTTAGAGTCTTGGGCATAAAACCGTTTGGCGTCGTCTTTTTGGCCGTTGTAAGTACCGGGGTGATTCAGGCCGAGCGTGTGACCGATTTCGTGGGTTACGGTGGGGCGTGTCACAAAGCCCGGTTGATAGCGGGTATCGCCAGCGATGCCGTTTTTGTCGTTGCTATAGGGGTAGTAGCCGTCGGCAACTATCACATTATTGGAAATACGGAAGGCCAGCCGTCCTTCTGCCGGGCCGGCGTTTTCAGTGAACGTCAGGTTCGCCACATCGCCCCAGGACTGGATGGCGCGCCGTGCTTCTTGTTTCTCGTAGTCGTTGAATCCAAGACCCTGTTCATAAGTGAAGTTGTAGGAAATCTCGGTCCTGTTGTTTTGGTTTCGGTCCTGCCATTTCAACCTGCCACCCGTCAGTTGCTCAACGGCCTGACGCTGATTAAATGACGGCCTGTCGGCTCTACTTGTGTAGGGATCATCCGAGCGTTGAGTCGGGTCATAGTTGCCCCCATTGCCGCTGAGAGAACGGGCCACCGGGGCGTCCCAGCGGCGGTGTGCAGGGCTTTGGGCTGACTGAGCGCTGCTCGAATAAGGCTTGTACATCGGCGTTACAGGATTAATTCTCAAGGTCGTTATTCTCACGGGGTATTGGCACTTTTCCTTCTTGGTGAGGCAGGCAGGTTCCCTTTTGCTAAGTGTGAAGTTGCCAGTGTTGGCGTCACTTTCCAAAGCCCGATGTGTGTCCGAGTAAGTCGTTTTTCTTGCAGGTAAAGTGTTCCTACACAGGGTTAAGCCAATGCCCAGTCCTGGGCTGAATTTTCGCCCTGCATCAGAAAAAACGGCCACCGCGAATGACCGTTTTTCACACGTGTTCAGGGACGACTTTGAACCCTGGTGCGACAGTGCGTTTATCCGAAGATAGGCCGTGAGGTCATCAGCCCACTGATATCCTGGGGCCTTATCAACCGCGTGCTTTTCAGCAGGAAGTCCGTCTGGCCGTTTCCGGTCAGGTCAATGGCGACAAAGTACCGATTACTGTAGGCGTTGAACCTCACCAGCGTGTCGCCCGCGCGGCCGGAGTAGGTGTGGACCAGTCGCAGCTGAGTGCGGGTGCTCTGGCTCAGCCCGGTAAGGTCGATCCTGTCTCGGCCGCTGACAAAATCGGTGATCAGGTCAGCACCCGCAGCGGTTGAATCGCTGGCGTTGTCGTAGACAAAAACATCCGCGCCGCCGCCGCCCCTCAACGTGTCTGCGCCGCCCCCGCCCTTGAGGCGGTTGTTGGCGTTGTTGCCGATCAACGTATCGTCATGGCTGCCGCCAATGGCATTTTCCACGGTCACGCCCTTGGCAATGGAAACGTTGCCTTTCATACCGCCCACATCAGAGAAGGCTTCGGCGTTCAAGTTGATGGTTTGTTTCTGATTGAAACCGGAACAGTCCAACGTATCGTTGCCACCGCCATCCCATATGCAAAAAACCGGCGCGTCCCGCGCGGACTTCAGGCTGAAATAATCACGCTCGGTATTGGAGTTGAAACCGTAAACGGTATCGCCGCGACGGGTCTGGTAGTTGGCGCCGTAAGCGGCCTGTATAGCTGCAATGTCATGCATCAGGGGCGCCACCGAGTAATGGGTCCACTGTGCGTTTTTTGAGAAGTTCTGACCACTTCTGATCTCGGGGTTGTAACTCATCACGCTGTAGGCTTGAGTGTCCTCCAAGTAGTCGCGCGTGGCGGGTTGCTGGGTATAGTCACCGGTATGGTCAAGGCCCAGGGTATGCCCAATTTCGTGAGCCATGACATGTTGGTCGTAACGGTCAGTCCTGGGTTGTGCATGCCCTGAGTCCAGCCATGCCTCGCCTCCTTTTTTGAAGCTCTTGGGAAACGGCAGGGTCGCATAGGATTCCTCGTTACCCTCGTAAAGACCCAGGGTCAGTCGGCCCTCGGTACTCGCGCCTTTATGTGAGAACTTTATACGGGTGACATCCGCCCAGGCTTGCATCGATATAAGCGCCCGTTTCTTTTGTTGTTCATTTAACTCATGGGCACCCTTGGGTACATGACTGACCCGGTGTGGCTCATCCGGCGTAAAGAACTCGTAGGCAATATCAATGACGCCGTCGCGGTTGTGGTCTTGCCATTTCAATCCCATTTCCCGGCTGGTGCGCAGCAGGTGCCTGGCGGCGCGGTCGGTAGTGTAGGACGCCAATGGCTGGTCCTTTACAGCACCCGGTTGTTGATGGGCAGGCTCAAATAATGCAAGCGCCGTATAAGGCTTGTTATCAACAGAGAGCATCTACTTGAATCCTTTTAATAGGCGAGCGGAGGTGTGAACGTTAACGCTCATGGGAAAACACGATGGTGTCAGGGGTTGATAGGGTTAAACCTTCGAGGTGACTACCTGCGAGAAAATACCCTGGCTTGGCTTTGGAAGTTTGCAGTCAAACCCATAATGTCCTCGGGTTTCATTAGTTGAGTGCTTTTGACCAGAAAGTCGGTCTGGCGATTACCCGTAAAGTCCACGCCCACAAAATATCGGCCACTGCGTGAGTTGAGCTTAACCACGGTATCGCCAATGCGGCCTGTATAGGCATCGACAAGCCGCAGCGGTGTGCCGGTATTCTTGGCCAAGGCAGTGAGGTTGATCTTGTCTTTGCCGCTGACAAAGTCTTCGATCAAGTCGGCGTTGTGATAGCTCGAATCACTGGCCTTTTCGTAAGTGTGTGTGACTGAACGATGGGATTGGCGGGGTGGCGTGATTGCGGATCGAGTGGTTGGGGCGTCAGGCGGTTGATGGTGGGATGGGGTGTTTTTGGAGGCGACAATGTCTTCTGCTGTGACGCGTCCATAGGTGCGGATCAGCAAGTTGGCTTTGCCGTCGCCCGTCAGGTCAATCGCCACGTTGCCCTTGCCGCTTTGTTCATCGTAGGTGAGCACCGTCTCACCTGCCTTGCCTGTCATCTCGCTGACGAAGGCCAGGGCGGCGACATTGGCGTTTTTCATGGCCACGGATACATTGATTTTGTCGGTGCCGCTGACAAAATCCATAAGCGTGTCGGGGTTTTCGGGCGTGGAGTCACTGGCACTGTTGTAGTCAAACGTATCCGCGCCGCCGCCTCCGCGCAGCCGGTCACCACCCGCGCCGCCGGTGAGCCGGTTATCGGCATCGTTGCCGATCAGCGCGTCATCGCCTGAGCCGCCGATGGCGTTTTCCATGACCACACCGCGAGCGATGGAAACATTGCCCCTGAGCCCCCCGACATCGGAGTACGAGCCAGCCTTGAGATTAATGGTCTGGTTGGAACGGTAGCCGGAAACGTCCAGAGTATCGTTGCCACCGCCGTCCCATATGCAGAACACGGCAGTGTCCCGGTTGGAATTGAGGGTGTAGTAGTCGCGCTGGCTATTGGAGTTGAACCCGTAGGTGGTGTTGTCCTGACGGATTTGACGATTGACGCCATAGAGCGCCTGGATGGCGGAAATATCATCCATCATCGCTGACGCTGGTTGGGCGCCGCCATGGCTTTTGCCGCTGAGTGCCGCCCCGAAATAGCTCATGACGCTATGAGCCTGGGAATCCTGTACGTGACTCCTTCGGTTCTCGTCATAGCCGCCATCGTAGTTGCCGGTATGCGACAACCCCAGGGCGTGACCCGTTTCATGAATCAAGTCGTGGCGCGTGACCCTGGTGGGGTTATACAGGGTGTTGCCTCCTTGGTAATGGTTGCTTGGGTAATAGCCTACGGCGGTGCCGACGGCGTTCGATATGCCAAATGACATTTTGCCCTCTGTGCGTGGCCCATTCTCTTCAAAGGAGAGATTGGACACATCGCTCCATGACTGCATGGCACGTCGTGCCATTTCTCTCTGGCGACCATCGAATTGCCAGGCGGCGCTGTTGAACGAGTAGGAAACAGAGACCTTGCCGTCGGCATTTTTGTCATGCCACTTAAGGTTTTCCCGAGTGAGATTGTTGGTTGCCTGGCGCTCATCGAAAGAGCGCACATTGAGGTTAGCCGCGTAGGGGTCGTTGGCGCGCAGAGTTGGATCTTTGCCGTCCCAGTAGCGTTTGGTGGCGGTGTCGAATGTCGTCGGGTTGGTTGTTGTGGTTGGATTAAATGGCCGCCGAGTGGGTGGCTGAGTAAAGGGCTGTACGAACTTACGCACGAAGGGGTGTTTGAGAAATGGCTGCACGAAAGGTCTGAAGACCGGGTGGTTGAGATAGGGTTGGGCAAAAGGCTGAATAAGCGGGCGCAGAAAATGTTGGCTGTAGTTGGGTTGCTGGAAAACAGACGGGCGCAAGTCGATTCTCATAAGAGTAATCCATGTTCTTGTTGTTGGCCTATTCCTTGTGTAGGGAAGTGCATGTCCGTGTGCTGGAAATACCTTCGCACCCTATAAGTTAATTTCCAATAGAGTATTTATTTCTAGTGTGTGTCAACAGGCCGGTGTGACATGGTTTGCAACGGCTGTTATGTTTATCCGAATTTTAAATTTCGTGTCAAAGAGTCGGGTTCCCCAAGCATTACTCGTCTTGTTGAAAGCTGATATGTCGTTTGTGTTTAACGTGTTTTTTTTGGAAATATAGAATTGCTTACAGTGTGAGTATTTTCGTTAAGAGCATTCTGGAGTTTCTCGGTAATCGTAAGTTGTTTCGGGCTCGGCATCGTTGAGTGACCTACAGGGCTCGATGCTTCCAGCTGACGCCCGATGGCTCGGTACTCTGTAGGGTAAGCGTGTTGTATGCGTAAATTCCGGGATTTAACCCGAACCCGAAGTGTTTTGCGTCTGAGCCTATGAACGGATTATTTACTGTTGAGGTTCTGCGCCATGTCACATGCTCGTTTAGTGCTGCGTCCCCTTGTCTGCAGCGTTGCGGTTGCCGTACTGGCTTCGCTGGCCGGCTGTGGGCTTTCATCGTCCAGAGAGGTGGCCAAGCCTCCCGCGCCCGCCGAGCCTCAGGCTGAGGGTGCCTTGAGTAAGCAGGCAGCGATGCCTGTGCTGATGGCCGCGCCAATGGCCATGCGCGACGCCGCGGCTTTGGCCTATCGGGCCGAGCCTCACGAACGCTACCAGAACCTGCCCGACAACCCGGTCTACAGCGTTGCACAAACCCCGGTCTCGACCTTCAGCGCCGACGTCGACACCGGCAGCTACGCCAATGTGAGACGTTTCCTCAACCAAGGGCGGCTGCCACCTGACGGCGCCGTTCGACTGGAGGAAATGCTCAATTATTTCCCCTATGACTACGCGCTGCCCACTGATGGCTCGCCCTTTGGCGTGACCACCGAAGTCGCCGCCACACCGTGGAACCCGCACACGCGATTGCTGCGCATCGGCATCAAGGCCTCTGACCGTGCGGTGGCAGACCTTGCGCCGGCCAACCTGGTGTTCCTGGTGGATGTGTCGGGCTCCATGGACCGCGGTGAAGGCTTGCCGCTGGTGAAAAGCACGCTGAAATTGCTGGTGGACCAGCTGCGTGATCAAGACCGTGTGTCGCTGGTGGTCTACGCCGGTGAGTCGCGTGTGGTGCTTGAACCCACCAGCGGGCGCGACAAAACCAGGATCCGCAACGCCATCGACCAACTCACCGCCGGCGGCTCAACGGCAGGCGCCTCCGGCATCGAGCTGGCTTACCAGATGGCCCGTGCCGGCTTTATAGAGAAGGGCATCAACCGCATCCTGCTGGCCACCGACGGTGACTTCAATGTGGGCGTCAGCGACTTCGACAGCCTCAAGCAGATGGCCGTCGACCAGCGCAAAAGCGGCGTGTCCTTGACCACCCTGGGTTTCGGTGTGGATAACTACAATGAGCACCTGATGGAGCAGCTTGCCGACGCCGGCGATGGCAACTACGCCTACATCGACAACCTGCGCGAAGCCCGCAAAGTGTTGGTAGACCAGCTCAGCTCGACCCTGGCGGTGGTGGCGCGGGATGTAAAGTTGCAGGTGGAATTCAACCCCGCCCAGGTCAGCGAATACCGCTTGCTGGGTTATGAAAACCGCGCACTCAAACGTGAGGATTTCAACAACGACAAGGTCGACGCCGGTGAAATTGGCGCCGGGCACACCGTGACCGCGCTGTACGAAATAGTGCCCAAAGGCGAGAAGGGCTGGTTGGAGCCGTTGCGTTACGCCACTGCACCTGTGGCTCAGAGCACATCCGCTGAGTTGGCCATGCTGCGCGTACGCTACAAACCGGCGGCGGGCGGTGCCAGCCAACTGATCGAACGGCCCATCCGCAACGAAACCACCCCGGCCAGCGAAGACTTGCGCTTCGCGGCAGCGGTGGCCGCCTTCGCCCAACAGCTCAAGGGCGATGGCCGCTACACTGGCAGCATGAGCTTAAAAGACACCGCCGCACTGGCCCGCTCGGCCCGTGGCGATGACCCGTTCGGGTTGCGCAACGAGTTCGTGCAACTGGTGGAAGTGGCGCAGAGCCTCAAACACTGATCCCGAACATGGCAACAACCAACAGTGGGAGCTGGCAAGCCAGCTCCCACAGTCAATGTGCATCGATCCATCAAAAGGAGTTCGCTACCTACATGGCCGTTCCCGATGACTCACCCAGCGACGAATCGCTGCTGGCCCGCTACCGAACCGGCGACGCTGCCGCGTTCGAGGTGTTGTACGCGCGGCACCGCCAAGGCCTTTACCGGTTCCTGGTGTCACTGAGCAACAAGGCCGAACTGGCTGAAGAGGTGTACCAGGAAACCTGGCTCAGCCTGATCCGCAGCGCCACCCAGCCACAGGGCCGGGCGAGTTTTCGTACATGGCTGTTCCAGATTGCCCGCAACCGCCTGATCGACCACTGGCGCAAGCACGGCATCCACAACCCCTTACATGACAGCTACGACGAACAACTGCACGCCCAGGCCGACGACAGCGCCGGCCCTGAGCAGCAACTGAGCCTGAGCCGCGACCAGGCGCGCCTCGACGCCGCTTTGCAAGACCTGCCCGAAGACCAGCGCGAAGTCTTCCTGCTACGCCTGCACGGCGACCTCGAAGTGCCGCAAATCGCCGCCCTCACCGGCGCCCCGCTGGAAACCGTAAAAAGCCGCCTGCGTTACGCCCAGCAGAAACTGCGCCGCCTGCTGGCCGAGGAGATACTCGTATGAACCACTCCCCACACACACCTGACGACGAGCTGATCCAGCATTTTCGTCAACACAGCACCGGCGAACCGCCAGCGTCCCTCGACGCCTTCATCCTCGCCACCGCCCGCCGCGAAGCCCCGGCGCCGCAACCCAGCCTGTGGCAACGCTGGCTGCAAGCCTGCCGCCAACCGCGCTGGCAAATGGCATTCGCCACCGTCGCCGGTGTAGCACTGATGATCGGCGTAGTGATGCGCGTGCCCGAGTCGCAACCGGAGATATCCCCCGCGACATTTTCCGCGGCGCCAGCCCCACAGATGTATGCCGCACCTGCGCCCGCACCCATGGCGCGGATGGCAGCAGCGCCGAAAGTTGAGCGCGCGCTGGTTCAGGCTGAAGCCATCGGTGCGTTTGCCGATCAGCCGATAGAAAAACTCAGTAAGCGCGCACCACTGGCGTTGCCTTCGTTGGAGGAAGGGCTGCAGGAGATTGTGAACCTGCGCATGGCGGGGCAAGCCAAAGCGGCGGATGAAAAGCTGTTGACGCTGCATGAGCGCTTTCCCGAGGAGGATTTGCCGGCGCGCTTGGAGGCGTTGCAGAAGCGATAAATGCCTTCAAAGAAAGCCCGCCACCGACTACTCGGTGGTGGGCTTTTTAATGGAGTTTTGAAAGCAACTTGGCCAAAAATGTGGGAGCGGGCTTGCTCGCGAAAGCGGTGTATCCGTCATATATGTATTGGCTGACACTCCGTCTTTGCGAGCAAGCCCGCTCCGACATTTTGAGCATCGTTTGCCTGGAAAGGCGCTGGGGGGGGAATGGGCAGAGATTTATTTATACCGCAGGTCAATTATTTGGAGGTTGTGGATACTTGAAACGCGAGGCATGCAAAAAATTGCCTACAAAAAAGCCCCAGGTCTTTCGACTTGGGGCTGTTTCGTCTGTATCTGGTGCCCCGGCGTCGTTTGAACTGGGCGGTAAGATGCCCGGTTTATAAGGGTTCTTGTGGTGGTGTTTCGGTTAGGCATACACGAGGGCATACACGGCCCCCCGTGCTGGGTGTGCATCTGGCTTGAAATACGCCTGTATGCCCAGGTCTAGCACTGGTACCGATCCTTGATCATCCTATCGAAATAAGTACCTTTCGAGCCGGCCCCCATGAGGCCCTGATGAATGTTAGGTGGGACGCGGCAGTAGTCGTAAGTACGCCCTTGCTTAAACGTGATTTTCATCCTGCCTGTCGCGGGGTCATAGCCGACAGCTGTGATAGCCGTCGAGTTGACACGAACCATATCCATAGCGCTTTCCCTACCCCTGATTGATAACTTTCTCTGTTCTGATACTAGTCGGTGTTTCGTTCGGCGGTGCCATTGCGTCCGTGCAAAAGGAGGGCGGGGCTGAAAAGCTGCTGGGGACCCTGAGGTTTTTCTTCCAGCACGGGGCAGGAAACCCGCGGGATCGAGTTAGTGGGAGGTGGTGGAAGTTACTGAAATTTCAATCGTTGAAATTGAAAGGATCTTGAAGAAAAAGGACCATCGTTACAGCTTCGGTAAAGGTGGCTTTGTCTGTTGCTGATAGTGAACACCTGCATAGCGTCAACCAGTGTTATGGCTGTCAACCACGTCAACCTGTCAACCGACTTAAAAAATCCAGCCGCTAACACGAACGCGCGGGTTCTATGCCCCGTGTCTATCCGAAATGCCCAGGGTCCCCTGCGGCTTTTTGACTCATAGGGCAAATGCACTGGTGAGCAGCAGTTCACCCGGTTCACCTGTTCACTAAGCTGGGCACTTTTCCGCTGACATGATCACGCGGGTTCTATGCCCCGTACCTAGAAGAACTCTCCAGGGTCCCACCATCGAACCGAAGCCAAGACCATGACCCACCTCGCTCGCTGAAGGTGCAATACCATAGGGGCTAGGGGGCTACCCTAATAAAACCGTGTTACTGGTGTTACGCGTGTTACATAGATATATAACTATATGATTTTAATGGGTTTTTATTGCGTTACACAGCTGGATCTGGTTTGCCGATATGCGTGTTACATGGCGAAGAGGTGTTACATCAATTAATGCCTTGGCAGGAGCTGTTTGTGATTGAAACGGGTGCAGTCGACCTAAGGGCTTGGTTTAGAAGGGCCGCTATCGGCCAAATGCATTCATTCAGCCATATAGTGAGTAGCGGATCTGAGATTGTGCGAAACCTCTGCCCCCCGAAGGCGCCCGCGCAGAAATGCCGTTACGAGCTAGGTTCACAGGCAATCGTGAGCTGGTATAACTGTTTGGTATACAGGCTGCGAAGGTAGGGAAGCCATGGCTCTCATTGATGACGTTGAAGGCTTGCAATCGATTTACATCAATCGTGCAACGGGGAATGGAAACGACGATGATGAGCGGGATTACCCTCTTTACCGGCAGAGCGTGCTTGATGACCCTCGTGTGGCCTCGCTGGTGCCCGCGTGGGTGCGTCGTTACAGGAACTTGGATCAGTTTTGGGGGTTCATACAGCCGAAATTCCCAAGCTACGCAGAACGCAGGAAGTTCATTTGGGGTGATTTTAGGGCGCTCGTCGATTTCGCTGAATCGGGTGCGGAGCACCCTTCGGATATCGCTGTCTCGGAGGCGCTGGACCGCATTGACGCTGAGCACGTTCGGATCGCTTGGACAAAAGCGCTTGAAAGGCGCTCAACTGACCCCGAGGGAGCTATCACCATGTCTCGTACGCTCCTAGAATCGGTATGCAAACACATTCTTGACGAAGCCGGAACGAGCGACCATGAGTCGACTCCTGATCTGAACAAGCTCTACAAACAAACAGCCACGCTTTTAAATCTGACGAAGGCACAGCATGAAGAGGTCGTGTTCAAGCAAATCCTTGGCGGGTGTACAGCAGTTATAGAAGGTTTAGGAGCGCTTCGGAATCGTCTAAGCGATGCTCACGGAAAAGGAAAAGGCGGGGTGAAGGCTGCTCCACGGCATGCAGAACTGGCAGTGAATCTGGCGGGCTCAACTGCGCTTTTCCTGCTTGCCACATGGGAGGCGAAGAACGGGGATTGAGTGTGGTACCGCTCAATAAGGCGTGAATCAAATTCAGTACCGATGCATGGTCAACTCAATCTAGTACCGACAACTCAAAACGTCCGCTCCTGGCCGGTAGCGGCCCTTCGTGGCTGGGAGTTCCCGATCAACTGCTGCCGTCGGCGACCGGCGGCTTTCGGCCATTTCCGGACATTCGCGGCTGGCATAAAATCGCCAGTGTGACCGGCTTCGGTTGCTGATCCCTGCCCTGAGAAATGGCGAGCGTATCGGAGTTGCACCCAACTTGTCGCAGAGCGACCGCTATCGCATTCCATATCGCAAAAAATTGAGCACCTGCGACAGGCTCACGTGACACCGCAAAACTTCACCCCGCGGTGCGAGCGAATCGTCGCATAACTTATGAGTAAAGCGGCAAACCAGCTTCTGGCCGAAATGGAGCAAGTCGCTCGGGCTTGTAAATCCGACAAAGCCGCTCGGGCGGAATATTTCGCGCTCACTTCGCAGTGCTAAGCGTTTTTTCAACTTGCCGCTTGGTGACGACAAGTTGATCGGAGCCTCTCTAGTACAAATATTTCTCATTTAGATGTAGAGTTCGCCCGCTATTGCTGACTGCCAAGGCGCACTGGCGTGAAGGATCACAGAAAGTCTTCCGCATTGCGCACACATACCAGAAGATCAGAGGATGTTCTTTCGCCATGCGCCAGGTTACGCACCTAAGCCCCGAACGTTTCGCCCGACGCCCAGCCTTCAGCCTTACCGCACTAGCACTGGCCATGGCCAGCCTGGGCTCGGGCAGCCTGCATGCCGCAGAGACTAACCAGGCACCCACGGCTGCGCCGTTGGAGATTGATGCCATCAACGTTACCGGGCAAAGCGTTGAACAGCCCACCGAGCATGTGGTCGGCTATGTAGCCAAACGCAACATGAGCGCTACCAAGACCGACACGCCGATCACCGAGACGCCGCA
>NZ_WKDB01000101.1:0-18450 GCF_021606215.1 Pseudomonas sp. PA-5-4B
ATCGATCTCCAGAATAGTATGATCGATGTAGTTGGATGGCAGAGAGCATAGGGAAGGTAGGTATGATATGAGGTGGATGTTGTATCTTTTTTTTTTAAAGCAGAAGAGGGCATACGATATTAATCTCGTCGTCTGGTGGGCTGGGAGATGTGTAAAAGAGACATTTATTGACCCATTCCCGCCACGACGTAAGCCCAGCCATGAGTGAAGACGACAAACTGATCGACCTGAATGCCGAACGTGCCAAACGTGTGCATGACTTGAATGACAAGCGCCTGAATGAAGTTCGCCAGGCATTTGAGCAGGCGATGCCGCTTGGCAAAGTTAAGAAAAAACCCAAGAACAAGCCGAAAAAGCGTTGAAACAGCCTGCATTTGTTGATGCAGGTCAGTTATTACCCTTCTTTAAGCCCCGTTGCGGGCGACATTGATCCCGGTCAATTTTCCACTCCGCCTTCTCCATTAACTTAGCCCTATCGCAACAGGGCATGAGCAGGAGGCCGGTCATGTTTTTCGATAATGTGGTGTTTGCCGGGGTGCTGACTGTCAGCCTCATGGTGCTGTTTTTTGTAGGGTTTGGGATTTTTATCTGGAAGGACGCTAATAAGCGTAAAGAACCGTAAGTTCTTCTGGGTTACATGAGCACGCAAGGCATTTTGGGCGACTTCGGTCGCCCTTTTTTTTGCCTGCTATTTAATGTGATCGTTCCCACGCTCCGCGTGGGAATGCCGCCGAGGACGCTCTGCGTCCCGCACCTGTAGTTGCATAAAAAAAGGTGCGATCCTCATCGAGGTCGCACCTTCTTTTTCAACGGTTGGCTATCAACTGCCCAGCGCCTTGGAGGCCAGCCAGAACAACCCGGCCGACAGGCCCACGGTTGCCGGCAAGGTCAACACCCAAGCCATCAGGATGGTCTTCACCGTGCCGCCTTGCAGGCCGCTCTTATTGGCAACCATGGTGCCGGCCACGCCTGAAGACAGTACGTGAGTGGTGGAAACCGGCAGGCTGAAAATGTTGGCCAGGCCAATCATGCTCGCCGTGGTGATCTGTGCCGACATGCCTTGGGCATAGGTCATGCCCTGCTTGCCGATCTTCTCACCGATGGTCAGTACCACACGCTTCCAGCCCACCATGGTACCCAGGCCCAGGGCCAGTGCGACGGCGAGGATCACCCAGAACGGGGCGTACTCGGTGGTGGCGGTCAAGTCTTTGCGCAGCTTGTCCAGGTCGGACTTCTCACGCGCATCCAGGCCCGGCAGCTTGCCGACTTTCTTCGCGGTGTCGTCCAGGCACAGCAAGTAGCGGCGCACTTCAATGCGGTGCTCGGCAGTCAGCGAGTGGTAGTCGGAAACGCCTTTCAGGGTTTCCATCAATGCATTGATAGTCGGCTCGGTCTGCTGCGGGTTGCACCGAAACTTGCCCGGCAGGTCGTCCTTCACGCTTTTGCCCAGTGCCAGGAACTCGCCGAGCGTGGCGTTATTGCGCTCGTAAAACTGGCTCAAATGCACGGTGGCATCGCGAGTACGTTCAATCTGGTAAGTGGTGCTTCCCAGGTCGAGTACGAACTGCGCCGGTACGATACCGATGAGCACCAGCATGATCAGGCCGATGCCTTTCTGGCCATCATTGGAGCCGTGTACGAAGCTCACGGCCATGGCCGAGATCACCAGTACCAGACGGTTCCAGAACGGTGGGTGCTTCTTGTCGTCAAGTTTGCGGCGCTGGTCCGGGGTCTTGTGCATTTTCGACAGTGGGCGCCACCATTTCAGGCCGATCAGCACCAGAGCTGCGACCAGGAAGCCGGCCATCGGCGAGAACACCAGGGAAGCACCGATATCGATGGCTTTCTGCCAGTTCACACCGTCAGCCAATGGGATGTCGTTGATCAGGGCATTGGCCAGGCCGACACCAAGGATCGAGCCGATCAAGGTATGGGAGCTGGAGGCCGGGATACCGAAGTACCAGGTGCCCAGGTTCCAGGTGATCGCCGCTGCCAATAAAGAGAAGACCATTGCCAGGCCATGGCCGGTGTTCACATTGATCAACAACTCCACCGGCAGCAAGTGCACGATGGCGTAGGCGACGCCGACACCACCGAGCAACACGCCGAGGAAGTTGAACACCCCGGAGAAGAACACGGCCAGGTGCGGCGGCATGGCTTTGGTGTAGATGACTGTGGCCACCGCGTTAGCGGTGTCATGAAAGCCATTGATGAACTCGAAGGCGAGGACAAAGGCCAGGGCGAGCAACAGGCTCACTAGAACCCAAGCATCCAGTCCGCTGAATAAATCGATCATGAAGGTTTTCTGACCCGGTCGTAAGGGGGCGCGATTATGCCAGAAAACCTCAGTAATCGATGCATTAGCTGCTCATCGGTAACAATCTTCACTGAAAAAACACCGGGCAAAGCGGCGCATCCCAGGGTTTTCGGGGCTTTGGCAAGTCTTTGATTTATAAAGTGCGGGGCCGAAAAGACACGGATTTGTCATGCAAACGTCATGTCTGAAACATTTGTATGAAATTTCGTTGGCGGCAGCAGGACGCTGACCAATGGTGAGCCAATGCACGGTGCCTTCCGCCGGCGCTGGGCCGGCAGAGACAGCAAGACCCTGGAAACTCTGAGCGAAGGGCTTATGGCTCTTCGGTCTTGAGTTCCTGTTCAATCTTTTGAATTTCCTGGGCAAATGCCTGATCCAGCAAACTGGCCCGTTTGCGCCAGGGTTTGCGCTCGGGTTCAGGTTGCGCGGCGTAGGTGGTGACTTCCCCGCCGTAAACGTCCTTGTAACGTTGTTCCTGGCGCTCAAGTTCCGCGCGCAGTTCGTCTTTCGTCACAGTGTTACCTAATTAAGTTGAGTGTATTGACGGTGCAGCGTCATGCCTGAAAGTCGTCCTCGGGTTGTTCAAAATTGAACAGTAGAACCATTCAAGTTTGAAAAAGGGCCAAAGGGCAGATCTTATAAACAGGTATGTGTGACCGATGATGCCTGTAACGCGCATCGCCTCGTGAGCTCCACTCCCGATGATAATGAAATCGGGCTGACCTCTGCACAAGCTGCATTATAGCGGCGCATTTGGATAAAACTATCAGCATTAAGTTAAAAAGCGTCAACTTCGTGTGAGACTTTTGTTACATGACGGTGTGAGTCATTTGCGCGTTTTGCGCATGACTGTAGTGGTCTACCCGGCTGTCGGGTTCCATCGGCAAAATTGCGATAATCGCATGGCTGTCCGATAATCGCCCGATGTTGCGGGCGCAACCTTGTGCATCCCGGCCGGCGCGGCTTGTAATGGCGGCCAACCCTCCCTGCGGTTGAAAACAAGAGAAAGGACCCTGGAAATGAACGATCAATTGCGCAACTCCTTCGCATCAGTGGCGCCGCCGATCGTGGCTTCACCGGCCAAGCGTATTCAGGCGTTTACCGGTGATCCGGACTTCATGACCTCCCTGGCGCGCGGCCTGGCAGTGGTGCAAGCGTTTCAGGAGCGCAAACGCCACCTGACCATCGCCCAGATCAGTCATCGCACCGAAATCCCGCGTGCCGCCGTGCGCCGTTGCCTGCACACCTTGATCAAGCTCGGTTATGCCACCACCGATGGGCGCACCTATTCGCTGCTGCCCAAAGTCTTGACCCTGGGGCATGCGTATTTGTCCTCCACGCCATTGGCCGTATCGGCCCAGCCTTACCTGGACCGTATGAGCGAGCAATTGCACGAGGCTTGCAACATGGCGACCCTGGAAGGCGACGACATCCTTTATATCGCCCGCTCGGCCACCACCCAGCGCCTGATCTCGGTGGACCTGTCGGTGGGCGGGCGTTTGCCGGCGTATTGCACATCGATGGGGCGCATCCTCCTGGCGGCGCTGGACGATGCCTCGCTCAAGGACTATCTCGACCACGCCGACCTGCAAACCAAGACCAGCCGCACCCTGACCACGCCCGAAGCCTTGTTCGAATGCCTGCAACAAGTGCGTCAACAAGGCTGGTGCATCGTCGATCAGGAGCTGGAGCAGGGCTTACGCTCCATCGCCGTGCCGGTGTACGACGCTTCCGGCCAGGTGTTGGCCGCGCTCAATGTCAGCACCCACGCCGGGCGTGTCAGCCGCAGCGAGCTGGAGCAGCGGTTTTTGCCAAGCATGCTCAGCGCCAGCCGCGAGTTGAGTGCGCAACTGTTTGCCTAAGTGTTCGGTGACCGCACAGATCCCGGCTTGATCAATTGACGCTGTTTCCCCCGACTTATTACTGTGCGGCAGCGCTCTGAAGAGCCGCCCAATAATAATGACGACCCCAGGTCGTTGGCCCGCCATCGGTGTGGAATAAAAATAATGAATCAGCCTTCTGTCGGTACCACCCTGGACGTGCAGTCCTTTATCAACGCCCAGCCACTCTCGCGTTACCAGTGGCGTGTGGTAATCCTGTGTTTCCTGATTGTCTTCCTCGATGGCCTCGACACCGCTGCCATGGGCTTTATTGCGCCTGCGCTGTCCCAGGACTGGGGCATCGACCGCGCCAGCCTTGGCCCGGTAATGAGTGCCGCGTTGATCGGCATGGTGTTTGGTGCGCTCGGTTCCGGCCCGCTGGCGGACCGTTTTGGCCGCAAAGTGGTGCTGGTGAGTGCGGTGTTGGTGTTTGGCGCATTCAGCCTGGCCTCGGCCTACAGCAGCAACGTCGACCAACTGCTGGTGTTGCGCTTCCTGACCGGGCTGGGCCTGGGCGCAGGGATGCCGAACGCCACGACGCTGCTGTCCGAATACACCCCCGAGCGCCACAAATCGTTGCTGGTGACCAGCATGTTCTGCGGTTTCAACCTGGGCATGGCCGGCGGCGGATTTATCTCGGCCAAGCTGATCCCGGCGTTTGGCTGGCATAGCCTGCTGCTGATCGGCGGCATTCTGCCGTTGATTTTGGCGGTGGTGCTATTGGTATGGCTGCCGGAATCGGCGCGTTACCTGGTGGTGCGCAACCGCGGCACCGACAAGGTGCGCAAGACGTTGTCCCCCATCGAACCCACGATTGTTGCCCAGGCGACCAGCTTCAGCGTGCCCGAGCAAAAAACCGTCAAGGCGCGCAACGTGTTCGCGGTGATCTTCTCCGGCACCTACAGCGCCGGCACCCTGCTGCTGTGGCTCACCTACTTTATGGGCCTGGTGATTGTTTACCTGCTGACCAGTTGGCTGCCGACCCTGATGCGCGACAGCGGCGCCAGTATGGAACAGGCAGCCTTTATCGGCGCGTTGTTCCAGTTCGGCGGCGTGCTGAGCGCGGTCGGCGTGGGCTGGGCAATGGACCGCTTCAATCCCCACAAGGTCATCGGCACTTTCTACCTGTTGGCCGGGGTGTTTGCCTACGCAGTGGGGCAGAGCCTGGGCAATATCACCGTACTGGCGACCTTGGTGTTGATCGCCGGCATGTGCGTCAACGGCGCGCAATCGGCCATGCCATCCCTGGCCGCGCGCTTCTACCCGACCCAGGGCCGCGCGACCGGCGTGTCGTGGATGCTCGGCATCGGTCGCTTCGGCGCGATCCTCGGCGCGTGGATGGGCGCCACCTTGCTGGGCCTGGGCTGGAACTTCGAACAAGTGCTGACGGCGCTGGTGATTCCGGCGGCGTTGGCCACGGCTGCCGTGGTGATCAAGGGCATGGTCAGCCATGCGGATGCTACCTGATCCCCGCGCGATTCAAGTGGGCGCTAAATTGCGTGGGAGCTGGCTTGGGTGGGAGCTGGCTTGCCTGCGATGCAGACACCTCGGTCTGTCAGGTAAACCGTGGTGATGCAATCGCAGGCAAGCCAGCTCCCACATAAGCCAGCTCCCACATAAGCCAGGCCCTCAGACTGAGCGAGTTTTCGTAAACGATTAGCTAGACAACAATCCGTTCGATAATCGAACGCTGAGTCGATTATCGGATTGTTTGGTCCATTTGCCCGGCTTAATCTTCAAGCACTTCGGCGCCACCTCAGCGCCTTTTTCGATCAACACCGGGAGCCCAACCCCATGGCTGAAATTCTCACCCTGCGTGATGCGGTCAAGCGCTTCGTGAACGACGGCGATACCGTCGCCCTCGAAGGCTTCACTCATCTGATCCCTACGGCAGCGGGTCATGAAATCATTCGTCAGGGCAAGAAAGACCTGACGCTGGTGCGCATGACGCCTGACCTGATCTACGACCAGTTGATCGGTGCCGGCTGCGCGCGCAAGTTGATTTTCTCCTGGGGCGGCAACCCGGGCGTGGGTTCCCTGCATCGCCTGCGCGATGCCGTTGAAAAGCAATGGCCGCAGCCGCTGGAGATCGAAGAACACAGCCACGCCGACCTGGCCAATGCCTACGTTGCCGGAGCCTCGGGCCTGCCGTTTGCGGTGCTGCGCGCCTATGCCGGCTCCGACCTGCCCAAGGTCAACCCGCTGATCAAAACCGTGACCTGCCCATTCACTGGCGAAGTGCTGGCGGCCGTGCCGTCGGTGCGTCCGGACATCACCGTGATCCACGCACAAAAGGCCGACCGCAAGGGCAATGTGCTGCTCTGGGGCATTCTCGGTGTGCAGAAGGAAGCGGCCCTGGCGGCCAAGCGTTGCATCGTCACCGTCGAAGAAATCGTCGATGACCTGAATGCACCGATGAACAGCTGCGTGCTGCCGACCTGGGCCTTGACTGCGGTGTGCCATGTACCCGGTGGTGCGCACCCGTCCTACGCCCATGGCTACAACGAGCGCGACAACCGCTTCTATCAGGCGTGGGACCCCATCGCCCGCGACCGTGGGACCTTTACCGCGTGGATCGACGAATATATCCACGGCACCGCTGACTTCAGTGAATTCCAGGCCAAGCTGGCCCACGCGCAGGAGGCCAAGTAATGGCTTACTCGACCAATGAAATGATGACCGTCGCCGCCGCGCGCCGCCTCAAGAACGGCTCGGTGTGCTTTGTCGGTATCGGCTTGCCTTCCAAGGCCGCCAACCTGGCACGCCTGACCTCGTCGCCGGACGTGGTGCTGATCTACGAATCCGGCCCGATTGGCGCCAAGCCAAGCGTATTGCCGCTGTCGATCGGTGACGGCGAACTGGCAGAAACCGCCGACACGGTAGTACCGACCGGTGAGATTTTTCGCTACTGGCTGCAAGGCGGGCGCATCGACGTCGGCTTTCTCGGCGCCGCCCAGGTCGACCGCTTCGGCAACATCAACACCACCGTGGTGGGCGATTATCACCAACCCAAAGTGCGCCTGCCGGGTGCCGGTGGCGCGCCGGAGATTGCCGGTTCCGCCAAGAGCGTGTTGATCATCCTCAAGCAGTCGGCGCGCTCGTTTGTCGACAAACTGGACTTCATCACCTCGGTCGGCCACGGCGAAGGCGGTGACTCACGCAAGCGCCTGGGCCTGCCTGGCGCCGGCCCTGTAGGGATTATTACCGACCTGTGCATCATGGAACCGGAGGAGGGCAGCCATGAGTTTGTGGTCACCGCGCTGCACCCTGGCGTCACCCGTGAACAAGTGGTGGCAGCCACCGGTTGGGCAATTCGTTTTGCCGACCACGTAAGCACCACCGCCGAGCCGACCGAGGTGGAGCTGACCGCGCTGCGTGATCTCGAAGCGCGCACTGCCGCCGCCCACGGCCAAGCACCGGGAGAAGCCTGATGCGTGACGTCTTTATCTGTGATGCCATCCGCACGCCCATCGGCCGTTTCGGCGGTGGCTTGTCCACGGTGCGCGCCGATGACTTGGCAGCCTTGCCAATCAAGGCACTGATCGAGCGCAACCCGTCGGTGGACTGGAGCGCGGTCGACGAAGTATTCCTCGGCTGCGCCAACCAGGCCGGTGAAGACAACCGCAACGTCGCGCGTATGGCGTTGCTGTTGGCGGGCTTGCCGCAAAGCATTCCGGGCGTGACCCTCAACCGCCTGTGCGCCTCGGGCATGGACGCGATCGGCACGGCCTTCCGCGCCATCGCCAGCGGCGAAATGGAGCTGGCGATTGCCGGTGGCGTCGAGTCGATGTCCCGTGCGCCGTTCGTGATGGGCAAGGCTGACGCGGCGTTTTCGCGCAACATGAAACTGGAAGACACCACCATCGGCTGGCGTTTTATCAACCCGTTGATGAAGGCCCAATACGGCGTGGATGCGATGCCGCAAACGGCCGATAACGTCGCCGACGACTACAACGTGTCCCGCGCCGATCAGGACGCCTTCGCCCTGCGCAGCCAGCAACGCACCGCCGCCGCGCAAGCCGCCGGGTTCTTTGCTGAAGAAATCGTGCCGGTGCGCGTCGCCCATAAAAAAGGCGAAACCGTGGTGGAGCACGACGAGCATCCACGCGACACCACCCTGGAGGCCCTGGCCAAACTCAAGCCGGTCAATGGCCCGGATAAAACCGTCACCGCCGGCAATGCGTCGGGCGTGAATGACGGTGCGGCGGCGCTGATTCTGGCGTCTGCCGAAGCGGTCAAAAAGCACGGCCTCACCGCCCGCGCTCGCGTATTGGGCATGGCCAGCGCCGGCGTTGCGCCGCGGGTGATGGGCATCGGCCCGGTGCCGGCGGTGCGCAAACTGGTGGAGCGCCTTGGTTTGGCGGTCACCGACTTTGACGTGATCGAACTCAACGAAGCCTTCGCCAGCCAAGGCCTGGCGGTGCTGCGTGAACTGGGGATCGCCGACGATGCCGCGCAGGTCAACCCGAACGGCGGCGCCATCGCCCTTGGCCACCCGTTGGGCATGAGCGGCGCGCGGTTGGTGCTGACGGCACTGCATCAGTTGGAGAAAACCGGCGGCCGCAAAGGCCTGGCGACCATGTGTGTGGGCGTCG
Organism: Pseudomonas sp. PA-5-4B; assembly: GCF_021606215.1. Lineage (NCBI taxonomy): Bacteria > Pseudomonadati > Pseudomonadota > Gammaproteobacteria > Pseudomonadales > Pseudomonadaceae > Pseudomonas > Pseudomonas sp. PA-5-4B. The sequence continues at coordinate 8,793 of NZ_WKDB01000101.1, forward strand.
GCCAAGGCTTGGCCCTGGCGATTGAACGCATCTGATAAGAGAGGATTGCTCCATGAGTGACAAGCCCGGTTACCGGCGCCCGCAAGCGGGCACCCAACCTGATTACCTGCACCCGGCCTACCAGTCGACGAACCTGCGTTCGCCGTCCCAGCCATTGGTGTTTCTGCCGCACTCCTTGTCGGAAATCACCGGCCCGACCATCGGCGCCGAGCGGATCAACGAGAAGGACAACGACCTCACCGCCCAGCACGAAGGCGAGCCCCAGGGCGAACGCATCATCATCCACGGCCGAGTGCTGGATGAAAACGGCCTGCCGGTGCCGGGCATTCTGGTGGAGATCTGGCAGGCCAACGCCGCCGGTCGCTACAACCACAAGCGCGACCTGCACGACGCGCCGCTGGACCCGAACTTTACCGGCACCGGCCGCACCGTCACCGACGCCGACGGCTGGTATCAGTTCCAGACCATCAAGCCCGGCGCCTACCCGTGGGGCAACCACCACAACGCGTGGCGCCCGGCGCATATCCACTTCTCGCTGTTTGGCCCCAGCGTACTGACGCGACTGGTCACGCAGATGTATTTCCCCGGTGACCCGCTGCTGGAATACGACCCGATCTACAACTGTGTACCGGACACCAGCGCCAAGCAGCGTCTGATCGCGCGTTTTGATCTGGAAAAAACCATTCCGTCCTATGCCCTCGGCTATCGCTGGGACATCGTTTTGCGTGGCCGCGACGCCACGCCGATGGAGAAATGAGATGACCCTCAATGCGACCACGTCCCACACCGTCGGGCCGTATTACCACATCGGCCTGACCTGGCTGAACCGCGAAGACCTGACCGTGCCGGCCACCTTGGGCGAGCGCGTGGCAATCAGCGGGCAGGTGGTGGACGGCAACGGTGATGTCGTCAACGACGCCATGCTGGAAGTCTGGCAAGCCAATGCCGCCGGCAAGTACGACCACCCCGAAGACGAGCAGGCCAAGGCCGTCGATCCCACCTTTGAAGGGTTTGGCCGGGTGCCGGTGGATGCCGAAGGCCGCTTTCGGTTTACCACCATCAAGCCGGGCAGTGTGCCGGGCCTGCAAGGCACGACCCAGGCGCCGCATCTGGTGGTGCTGGTGTTTGCCCGTGGTTTGGTCAAGCACCTGCTGACGCGGATCTATTTCGATGGCGAAGCGTTGAATGGCGATGACCCGTTGCTGGCGTGTGTGCCTGCTGAGCGTCGCGGCACGTTGATTGCCAAGCCGGATGCGCAGGGTGTGCATCAGTGGAATGTGATTTTGCAGGGCACAGACAAGGAGACGGTGTTCTTCGATTATTGAGTTGAGCTGGCGGGCGCCATCGCGGGCAAGCCCGGCTCCCACATTTTGAACGGTGAACAGGTTCAAAGGTGGGAGCTGGCTTGCCTGCGATGGCGCCCTCAAGGCCGCACCTATGCAAAAGTCTGCTTGCGGAACATGGTTGTTGCAAAGTATGTCTAGGCTATAACCGTTCCCACTGAGTAAAAAAACATGACAACAAAAACGAGTCACTACACCGGAGAAGAACGCAGCAAACGGATTTTTGCGATTGTCGGGGCCTCCTCCGGCAACCTGGTCGAATGGTTCGACTTCTACGTCTATGCCTTCTGCGCGATTTATTTTGCCCCGGCGTTTTTCCCCTCGGACGATCCCACGGTCCAGTTGCTCAACACCGCTGGGGTGTTTGCTGCCGGATTCCTGATGCGACCCATCGGTGGCTGGCTGTTTGGCCGAGTGGCCGACAAGCACGGGCGCAAAAATTCGATGATGATCTCGGTGCTGATGATGTGCGCCGGTTCGCTGGTCATCGCCTTTTTGCCCACCTACAAAGATATCGGCGCCTGGGCGCCGGCCTTGCTGCTGGTGGCGCGCCTGTTCCAGGGCCTGTCGGTGGGTGGCGAATACGGCACCACGGCGACCTACATGAGTGAAGTGGCACTCAAGGGCCAGCGCGGCTTTTTTGCCTCATTCCAATACGTGACCCTGATCGGCGGCCAATTGCTGGCGGTGCTGGTGGTGGTGATCCTGCAACAGATCCTGAGTGAAGAAGAACTGCGCGCCTGGGGCTGGCGTATTCCGTTCGTGATCGGTGCCATTGCTGCGGTGATCTCCCTGCTGCTGCGTCGCACCTTGAAAGAAACCACCAGCAAGGAAATGCGTGAAGACAAAGACGCCGGCAGCATCGTCGCGCTGTTCCGCGACCACGGCAAAGCCTTCATTACCGTGCTGGGCTACACCGCCGGTGGCTCGTTGATTTTCTACACCTTTACCACGTACATGCAGAAATACCTGGTGAACACCGTGGGCATGCACGCCAAGACGTCGAGCTACATCATGACCGGCGCGCTGTTCCTGTACATGTGCATGCAGCCGCTGTTCGGCATGTTGGCGGACAAGATCGGTCGACGTAATTCGATGCTCTGGTTCGCAGGCCTGGGCACGCTGTTCACCGTGCCGATCCTGCTGACCCTGAAAACCGTCACCAGTCCGTTCCTGGCCTTTGTGTTGATCACCCTGGCTTTGGCGATCGTCAGCTTCTACACCTCGATCAGCGGCCTGGTCAAAGCGGAGATGTTCCCGCCGCAGGTGCGCGCACTGGGTGTGGGCCTGGCGTATGCGGTGGCGAATGCGATTTTTGGTGGTTCGGCCGAAGTCGTTGCGTTGAGCCTGAAATCCATTGGCATGGAAAATACCTTTTACTGGTACGTCACCGCGATGATGGCGGTCGCTTTCCTGTTCAGCCTGCGTCTGCCCAAACAGGCGGCTTATCTACATCACGACCTCTAGGGATGAGTTATGACACTGCGCACGAGCAATCAACTGTTCGACGCTTACTTCACCGCTGACAGCATGGCCGAGGTGTTCTGCGACCAGGGACGTTTGCAGGGCATGCTGGATTTCGAAGCGGCGCTGGCCCGGGCCGAGGCCCGGGTCGGGCTGATTCCGCAAGCCGCCGTCGCACCGATTGCCCAGGCGTGCCTGGCTTCGCTTTACGATGTGGACGCCCTCGGTGAGGCGATTGCCTCGGCGGGGAACTCGGCGATTCCACTGGTGAAGGCCTTGGGCAAATTGATTGCCGCTGAAGATGCCGGCGCCGAGCGTTACGTGCACCTGGGCGCGACCAGCCAGGATGTGATGGACACCGGGCTGGTGTTGCAACTGCGCCAGGCGTTGACGCTGATTGAAGCGGACCTGGCGCAATTGGGCGAGGTGCTTGCTGTGCAGGCCCAGCGTTATGCCGACGTGCCCCTGGCCGGGCGAACCTGGTTGCAGCATGCGACGCCGGTCACGCTGGGGATGAAAATCGCCGGTTGGCTGGGCGCGGTGACGCGCAGTCGCCAACGCCTGGCCGAGCTGAAGCCGCGCTTGCTGGTGCTGCAGTTTGGCGGCGCGTCCGGCACCCTGGCGGCACTCGGTGAGCACGCCATGCCGGTGGCGCAGGCCTTGGCGGCTGAGCTGCAACTGGGCCTGCCCGAGCAACCCTGGCACACCCAACGTGATCGACTGGTGGAGTTTGCCGGCGTGCTCGGCCTGATCGCCGGCAGCCTCGGCAAGCTGGGGCGCGACCTCAGCCTGTTGATGCAGACCGAAGCGGCGGAGGTGTTCGAGCCATCGGCGCCGGGCAAGGGTGGCTCATCGACCATGCCGCACAAGCGCAACCCCGTCGGCGCCGCCGTGTTGATCAGCGCGGCCACCCGCGTGCCGGGGCTGGTGGCGACGATGTTCAGCGCCATGCCCCAGGAGCATGAGCGCAGCCTGGGCCTGTGGCACGCCGAGTGGGAAACCCTGCCAGAGATTTGCCGGCTGGTGTCGGGTGCCTTGAAACAGGCGCTGCTGGTGAGCCAAGGCTTGGAGGTCGACCCCGAGCGCATGGCGCACAACCTCGATCTGACCCAGGGCCTGGTGCTGGCCGAAGCCGTGAGTATCGTGCTTGCCCAGCGCCTGGGCCGCGAGACCGCTCACCATCTATTGGAGCAATGTTGTAAACGCGCCGTCGCCGAACGGCGACATCTGCGCGCGGTTCTGGCGGACGAAGCACAGGTCACCGCCGAGTTGTCGGCGGTGGAACTGGACCGCCTGCTCGATCCGGCCCACTACTTGGGCCAGGCTCAAACCTGGGTTACCCGTGCGGTGACCGACCATTTTGCTTTGACTGCGTAAGGAGACCGCCGTGGCATTTGTACAACTGGCCGAAGGCCCATTGCATTACCAACTGGACGGGCCTGAGGGCGCGCCGGTGCTGGTGTTGTCCAACTCGTTGGGCACCGACCTGCATATGTGGGACATCCAGATCCCGGCCTTCACCCAGCACTTTCGCGTACTGCGTTTCGATACCCGTGGCCATGGCAAATCCCTGGTCACCGAAGGGCCGTACAGCATCGAGCAGCTGGGTCGCGATGTGATTGCGTTGCTCGATGCGCTGGATATTCAGCGTGCGCATTTTTGCGGGCTGTCCATGGGCGGCCTGATCGGCCAATGGCTGGGCATCCACGCAGGTGATCGCCTGCTGCGCCTGGTGGTGTGCAACACCGCCGCCAGGATCGGCACGCCGGAGATCTGGAACCCGCGAATCGAGATGGTTTTGCGTGACGGTGCGGCGGCCATGGTAGCGCTGCGCGATGCGTCGATTGCACGCTGGTTTACCGCCGATTTCGCCGCCGCCAACCCGCACCAGGCCCAGCAGATTACCGACATGCTTGCCGCCACGTCGCCCCAAGGTTACGCCGCCAACTGCGCAGCCGTACGCGATGCGGATTTGCGCGAGCAACTGTCCACGATCCAAGTGCCGACCCTGGCGATTGCCGGCACCGAAGATGCCGTTACGCCGCCGGCCGGCAGCCGCTTTATCCAGAATCAGATCAAGGGCGCCGAGTACGCCGAGTTCTACGCGGCGCACCTGTCCAACGTACAGGCCGGCGCCGCGTTCAGCGACCGCGTGCTGGCGTTCCTGTTGGCTGATTAAACCTGTGGCAGCGAGCTTGTTCTGGAGAGCTGACGTGTTCTGTATAGCAGGCTTGTTGTGACAGACAGGCTTGTTGTGGCGAGCAGGCTTGCCCTGCGTTGGGCGGCGAAGCGGCCCTGATACAGCCACCGCGTTCTTCCCGATGAACCGCATCGCCAGGTTTTGGGGCCGCTTCGCGCCCCAGCGCAGGGCAAGCCTGCTCGCCACACGTGTTCGAGCTTCTATCAAATGTTTAAGGAGTTTTTGTGGACGAGAAACAACGTTATGCCGATGGCCTGCAAGTGCGTCGCGAAGTGCTGGGCGATGCCCATGTCGACCGCAGCCTCAATGCCCTGACCGAGTTCAACAGCGAGTTCCAGGAAATGATCACCCGCCACGCCTGGGGTGATATCTGGACCCGCCCCGGCCTGCCTCGGCATACCCGCAGCCTGATCACCATCGCCATGTTGATCGGCATGAATCGTAGTGAAGAATTAAAACTTCACCTGCGTGCCGCCGCCAGCAACGGCGTGACACGCGCCGAGATCAAGGAAGTGCTGATGCAGAGCGCGATCTACTGCGGGATACCGGCAGCCAATGCGACGTTCCACTTGGCCGAGTCGGTGTGGGATGAGCTGGGCGTCGAGTCACGGGAGTCGGTTTGATCAACCCACTCCCTCGCTCAATACCCCTCAGGTGTAGGTAGTGCGTAACGGACGGCGCATCTCCTCTCGAAACCCATTTTCGGAAAACGGCTTGGGGTTTGTTGTACTCGGTTCGGCCGCGGGGTGACCTACAAAATTAAATGGCTGAGCAACGGTAAACAGTCCTACGGCTTGCCGTTCATCATTGGGTTCACCGTCGGGGTTCTCCGGTATGGCGGTGCTGCCTGCGAGGAACGTTCCCGAGGCGCCATTATAGGCGTGGGCCATTTCGTGATAGAGGGCGTTGACGGGTGCGCTGTCTGCATCCAGCGAATACGAGGGGTTGTATTGTATCTGCGCACCCGTTGCGACGGCGCCAGCTTGTTGGTGTGTGATGAAGCCTTGGGCCGCAGGTGCCAGCGTATCCATAGAGTGACCTGCTTCGAGGTGGTTGCGAATGGCCGCATTACTGAAGTAGTAGCTGCCGTTGTCCTCCGTCAATTCAGTAATGCGTACCGGGGAATCATTCCGCTGAGCCGCGGCGTCGGCAGTACCGAGCATTCTCTTGCCTTGCCGGGATATTCTTAGCAGCTCCATATCGTCTTCTACGTTTTGTACGAACTCGGCAGAGCCCTCAATCACATAGCCACTTTTGCCCACCTCGCTGTGTTGCGTGTGAACGCGCTGGGAGCCCGGGGTACGATGAACCTCGTCCGACGGTTTGGCGTAGATGACGGTATTGTCGTTATCAGACCTGACGATGTTTTTGTCGCGCCCGGTGTAAATTGTGGCGGGGCCATTTGTGACGATCAGGTTTTCACCTTTGCCACCGTGCAGGACTGTCGGGATTTGAGTGTCGTTGCGCGTGACAATCATGAAGTCGTGACCGTCGCCGCCGTCCATGAACAGGCGACGATCAGCCGAGCCTTTTCCTGCCTGCATACGGTCATTGCCATTGTTGCCTTTGAGGACACCGTTCCCGGTGCCGGCGATCAACACGTCATTGCCATCGTTACCGAATGCGATGCCGTCGCCGCTCCCAAGCTTGAGCATATCGTCTCCCGCACCGCCATAGAGGCGGGTGTCTCCTGCGCCGGCACGCGCGTAATCATTGCCGGCGCCGAGCTCGATGCGAATGGCGTTTTTAACTTCAGGATCGATCAGAACACAATCGTCGCCCCCGTTGGTCCTGATGCGTAAGGGTTGCGATTCACTGCCGTCAGGGGACGTCAGCAGGTTCAGTTGATAGGGCTTATTGTTGATGGTCGCGATCAGACTATGACCCGGGCCTTTTTTAATGGTTACCTTGTCGGCACGGTTACCGGTCTCGATTACAAGTTCGTTGGAGGACGAGCCTATCGGCTTGCCGTTTTCGCTCATGTAGGCGATTTCCTGGTAGAACTTCACGTGCTTGTCGTGTCGCAATACGTCGGTGTTGATGTATTTTTTTTGGGTACTGTCCAGCGGATGCTGATCGGGAGTGAGTTTGGAATGCGAGGATAGGTATAGAAAATCTATCGGTCTGTCGCGCCCCACGTAGTAGGAACGCCGGGCACTGATCTCAATGGGCGCTTGCGATGCTGTTGGCGTTGTATCCGGGGGGGCAATCGAATGCTGATTAAGCGATGGCGAAGTGACGTTCATGGGATTCTCTTTTTTATTGACGTCCCTATGTGTGTTGGCGGCGTGAACTTGAGTTCCCCATGAGCGGCAAGCGCAAGTAGCAGCAAATATAACCGGTCGTCGCAGAGCGCCTAATGCGAGTCCGCATCCCACACCCAGTTCCACACCCCCGGCAGATGCACTACTTCATTCATATCCTTGACTGTGCGTGCCAGCGCTGCGCGTTCCAGCGTGGCGTGGTCGGTGTAGAACGGCTCGGCTGCGACCTTCATGCCATTGATCCGAGCGCTGTCCATCAGGATTTGCAAGTACTCCTGCATGTGTCGCGCGGTGTAACGGTTGATATCGTGGAAGGTCACCACCACGGGTATCACGCCGTCCACCGTTGGCAATTCGCCCAGAGCAATGCGTTCGCGCACCACAGACAGTTGCCGATACAAGTTCGCTCGCCGGCGTGGGCTGCCATTGAAACCCCAGATTTTTCCGTCATTGGCACTCAGGTCAGTCAGCAGCACATGCATGCCGTGGCGCTGGTAGGCGGCGAAGGTGCGGCGGTCGTAGTTCCAGAAGGGTGGGCGTACCAGCGTGGGCGCAGTGCCAGTGATCGACGCAATGTCGGCTGCGCCCTCGGTGAGGGTGCTTTCCAGCTCGGCGTCATTGAGCCAACGGTGGTTGGTGTGAAACGCCGTGGCTGTGTGAAAGGCCAACACATGCCCGGCGGCGTATTCGCGCTCCATGGTCTTGCGACCCCGCAGGCTGCCACCGGAGCGGGACGCTTCGGTCTGCAGGAAAAATACCGCCTTGATGCCCGGCAGTATCGGGTTGTGCAGCAAATCGGCCATCACTGACCGGCTGGGGTTGTTATAACCCGAGGCGCTGGGGCCGTCATCGAAGGTCAACAAGAAGCGGATGGGCGCCTGAGCCTGCAAGCGTTGCGCCGTCTGCGGCGTCAGGACGACAGGTGCGCCGATGCAGCCGCAAAGGCTCAGAGCCAGGACCAGCATGGCGAAGAATTTCATGGTGTGCATGCGCTCGAATAGAGGCCGCTGCTGGGCGGATCAGCAGCGGCAGGCGCGCACCATACAGTAAGTCCGACGCTGGTTTACAGCAGACTTATCGGGTAGCTGACGATCAACCGGTTCTCATCAAATTCGTTGTTGCTGTAATCACGACGCATCGTGGAGTTGCGCCAGCGCACATTGAGGTTCCTGAAGGTGCCGCTTTGCACCGTATAGCCCACTTCACTCTCGCGGCCCCACTCCTTACCATCAGTAATGGTGCCCGTATGCACGTTGCTACCGCTGATATAACGGTTCATCAAAGTCAGGCCAGGTATGCCCAGCGCGGCGAAGTTGTAGTCGTGGCGCACTTGCCAGGACTTTTCCTGGGCGTTGTCGTAGCTGGAGTTATAGCTGTCGTTGGCCAGGGTGCCGCCGCTGGTGCCGTTGACGCGCATCCAGGCACTGTTGCCGGTGAGTTTTTGCAGGCCGACATAGAAGGTGTTGCCGCCGTAACGGGCGGAGAACAGGCCGGACCAGGTCTTGTTGTCCAAGTCACCTGCCCGGGCGCTGCCGTCGTCCTTGCCGTAGAAAAAGCCGAGGTTGGCGCCCAGGGTCCAGTCGCCTATGGGCTGGCTATGGATCAGGTTGATGTATTGCTGGCTGTAGATGTCCTTGAGCTGGGCATTCCACACGCCGACTTGGGTGCGTTTGTCGTTGAACGCGTATTCACCGCCCTGGAAGTTGAAACGGTCGGAGGTGAAGGCCGTTTTACCGACCATCGACATGTCGGTCATGCTGCTGTCGTCGCGTGGGCTGTTGGCGCGGAACTGGCCGCCATAGAGGGTCAGGCCGTCGATCTCCTTTGAGGTGATCTGCCCGCCACGCAGGGTTTGCGGCAGGGAGCGGCCGTCGTCCGAGCGCAAAATCGGCAGCACCGGCATCCATTCGCCGACCTTGACTTCGGTCTTGGAGATTCGCGTCTTGAACGCGACCCCAAGACGCCCGAAGTTATCCGCCGGGCGGCCGTCGCGGTCCAGCGGCAATAGCTGGGTGCCGCCGGTGCCGCGCCCGCCATCGAGCTTTTGCGAGTACATGCCCAATACATCCACACCGAAACCCACCGTGCCCTGGGTGAAGCCGGAGCGGGCATCGAGGATAAAACTCTGCGTCCACTCCTGCGCGCCACCCTGGGTTTTGGTCGGGTTGGTGTAATTGCGGTTGAAGAAGAAGTTGCGCAGGTTGAGGTTGGCGCTGGCGTCTTCGAGAAAGCCGTGTTCTTCGGCGGCGACGGGCAGGGTAAGGCTGGCGACAGCGGTTGCCAGCAATAGCTGGCGCGGGCGGAACGTGCTCATGGTGTTGGACCTGTTGTTATTGGGTTTATGCAGGTGCCGGCCATGGTGCGGGGCGGTGCGGGGGCGATGAAAG
>NZ_WKDB01000102.1:0-17658 GCF_021606215.1 Pseudomonas sp. PA-5-4B
TGGCCCTGCGAACTGAAATCTAACCAACACAGCCGATCCCCTGTGGGAGCTGTCGAGCTTTAGCGAGGCTGAGAAAGCGGTGGGTCAGGCAGCTAATATTTCGCCATTGCCGCCGCCTTCGCAGCCTGGCTGGGGCTCGACAGCTCCCACCGTTGATTTCATCCGGCGCCGAAGGCTGTGCGCAGTGTTTGAATAACCTGTTCCACGGTGGGACCTTGGACGGGGGGCGGTGTAAGGCTCTCGCCAAATTCGCGCCATACGAACAGCGTCAGCTCAGCCCCATCGGTCAGCCCTTGTTCCTTTGAGCCAAAACCTTGCAGCACCCGATAGCGCTCATCTCGCCAAAACGCCTGCTCCACCCAGTCATGCACCGGGATGAAGTGAAAGTGCAGCGGCAAGCCCGGCATGTGTCCGTAGCGGCTGATATACAGCCACTTCGGCCGCAGCTGCGTCTCCACCACCCGTTGGGTTTTGGCGAGCAGGCCACCCAGTTCAGCCAACGCGGCCTCGGGCATAGCCGCCAGGGAGTCGATCGGCGCTTTGGCGCCCAGCATCAGGTAGCCCGGCAGCTTTGAGGTCAGATGATGATTGAGCAACCAGTGCTCGGTTTCATGAAGGATGAAGGCGGGGTCGATCTGCATGCGCATGCGTCCATGAGAGCCGGGTGGGCAGGATAACAAGCATGGGCGGCTGTATCTCACAAAAGCTGGTGATCTGTGTCTGTCGCTGCGTGTGCCAGGGGGATAGTGTCGTGCCACGTTAACTGACGACCGAGCCCACCATGGAACTCACCGCTGTCCCGTTTGGCACCACCGACTGGTCCACCGTCGAGCCTGAACTTCACCCGGGCCTTACCGGCAATGCCCTGTGGCGTACCTGCCACTTCGGCACCACCCGCGTGCGCATGGTCGAGTACACCCCTGGCTATCTGGCCGATCACTGGTGCTGGCGCGGGCATGTATTGCTGTGCCTGGAAGGGGAATTGCACACCGAATTGGAAGACGGCCGCCAGTTCACGCTGACGGCCGGGATGAGTTACCAGGTCGGCAATGACATGGAAGGCCATCGCTCATCCACCCACAGTGGTGCGAAGCTGTTTATTGTGGATTGAGGCGCACGATCAACTTGCCGAAATTACGCCCCTCCAGCAGCCCGATAAACGCTTCAGGTGCCTGGGCCAGACCGTCGATGATGTCTTCGCGAAATTTCAGTTTGCCCTCGGCGATCCACTGCGCAGCTTCCTGCAAGAACCTGTCTTGTTGTTGGTCGACAAATTCGGTCTGGATAAACCCGCGCACCGTCAGGCTCTTGGCGAGGATGTCATGCATCGTCGCCGGCAGCCGGTCGGCCTGTGCGTGCTGGATAGCGCCGTCGTTGTAGTGGGCGATCAGCCCGCACACCGGAATCCGCGCGAAGTTATTGAGCAGTGGGCGTACCGCGTCCCACACCGGCCCGGCGACGTTTTCGAAGTACACATCAATGCCGTCCGGGCAGACCTTGGCCAGTTGCTCGGCAAAGTCCGGGGCGCGGTGGTCGATGACTGCGTCAAAGCCCAGTTCATCCTTCACGAAAGCACACTTGTCGGCGCCGCCGGCGATCCCCACGACGCGGGCACCCTGCAGCCGAGCGATCTGGCCAACCACCGAGCCGACTGCGCCACTGGCCGCTGCCACCACGACGGTATCGCCCGGTTTTGGCTTACCGATATTCAGCAGCCCGGCGTAGGCGGTAAATCCCGGCATGCCGAGTACACCGAGAGCAGTGGTGGGATGGGCGATGCTGGGGTCGAGGCGGCGCAAATCCTGGCCGTTGGATAAGGCAAAACGCTGCCAACCGGCGTAGGCCAGCACTGTATCGCCTTCGTGCCAATCGCTGTGACGCGACTGTTTGATGCGCGCGACGGTGCCACCCACCATCACTTCGCCAATGCCCACCGGCTCGGCATAGGATTTGGCCGCGCTCATGCGCCAGCGCATATAGGGGTCGAGGGACAGGTAGAGGTTTTCCAGCAACACTTCGCCGTCGGCGGGTTCGGGGACCGGTGAGTGTTCCAGGCGGAAGTCGCTGGTTGTCGGGCGCCCGTCGGGGCGTGCGGCCAAAACGATGCGTGTGTTTTCGGTGTGGTTCATGGCGTATTACTCACTGATTGAACAGGCTGAGCAGCGTAGCCATGGGCAAGCTATCAAGGTAGGCTCATAACAGTTGATTCAGAGTTATGCCAAACATGATATCCGATGCCTTCGAACCGTATTTGCTGCGCACTTTCGTTGCGGTGTGCCACCACGGCAGCCTCAGTGGCGCCGCCCAGCAGGCGGGCAGGGCGCAATCGGCCCTGAGTGCGCAGATTCGCCGTCTGGAGGAGCTGCTTGGGCAACGCCTGCTGCGCCGAACTGGGCGTGGCGTGGTGCCCACCACCGAGGGTGAGTTGTTGCTCAGCTACGCCACACGCATCCTGGCCCTGGGTGAAACGGTCGCCACACGCCTGAAGGAGCGTACGGTGATGGGCACTGTGCGCGTGGGCTTGTCCGAAGACGTGGCGGTCACCACCTTGCCGGCGGCGCTGGGCCGTTTGCGCCGCACCTGCCCGCATATGCACATGGAAATCACCGTGGACCACGGCGATGCGTTAGCGCAGCGCTGGCACGACGGCCTGTTGGATGTGGCCATCGGAGTCAGCTCGGTATTCGCCGCCGACCCGGTGCGCACCTGGAATGTGCCGCTTTATTGGGTGTGCGCGATTGACGATGAAGTCGATCCGGCGCTGCCTCTGGACGTGATCGTGTACGCCGAGCCTTGCGCGTGGCGACGCTTGATGTTCGACGCATTACTGGCGGCCGGTCGCGACTTTCGCGTGACCGTCACCAGCCCGAACGTCGGTGTGATCAGCGCGGCGGTCGAAAACGGTTTGGGCGTTGCCCTGTTGCCTGCCGACAATATCAACCCGCACACCATGCGCGTGATTGCGCTGGCGCCCGCTGGCAATGCCGCATTGAGCGTCAACTATGGGTTGTTCGCGGTGCCGCGCCAGACCGAAAGCATCCGTGCCACGGTCGAATTGCTCAGCGAGGGGTTTCATTTGATGACGCAACCGAGGGTGAAGGGTCTCAGCCTTTGCGATACACCGCCCCCAACTCCCGCGCCAGCCCAATAAAATTCTGCAACGGCGCCGACGGATTAAACGCGCGCCGCACCAGCGTAATCGGCGCCAGCAGCTTGGGCCTGGCGTCTTTGATTCGGCAATACACCACGCTGTCACGGTGTACATCGCGCATCGACGCCGGCACCACGGAGATGCCTTCACCAGCCGCCACCAGGCTGACGTTGGTCAGCATGCGTTCCACTTCAAAGGCAATCCTGGGTTCGAAACCAGCGTTCTGGCAGGCGGTGATCAAGTTGGCGTACATGCCCGGCGCGCCAGGGCGGCGTACCAGAATAAAGCGTTCGTCCTTGAGTGCGCCAATGGGGATGGCGCTGCCGGCGGCGTCCAGCAACGGGTGGCCGGTGGGCAGGACCAGCAGCATTTCTTCGTTGAGCAAGCGGTGGAAGCTCAGGCTTTGATGGGTGCTGACCGGGGCGCGCAGGATGCCGACGTCGATGCGTTTTTCGATGGCGTCTTCGGTCAATTCCCGGGCGCTGCCTTCATTGATCGAAAGCTCTACCGCCGGGTAGCGCTCGCGGTAGGCGCGGATGATGCGCGGGATCAGCGCGTGGGCGGCGGCCGAACTGGTGAAGCCGATGGCCAGGGTGCCCTCGATGCCCTGGGCCACGCGGGAGGCCTTGAGTGCGCCATGCTCAACACGCGCCAAAATGGCTTGGGCTTCTTCAAGAAACACCAGGCCACCGGCTGTCAGGTCTACGCCCTTGGGGTGGCGCTTGAACAGGTCGAACCCCAGCTCCTGCTCCAGGGCACGAATCTGCTGGCTCAGGGGCGGTTGTTGCATGTTCAGGCGTGCGGCGGCACGGGTGAAATGTCGTTCTTCGGCCACCATGATGAAATAGCGTAAATGGCGAAGTTCCATGGTGGCCTATCCCGTGACAAGACGCAGTGGTGGGCGGCCGCAAGCGGCCCGGCCGTCAATATGCCCAAAGCCTGCGACCACCACAATCCGTTCAGCGTTTGCTGTCGGCCAGCTTGTCGAAGGCCTGGTCGAGATGGGTTTCGGCGCCTTTGAGCTTTTCATGCCGCTCCTTGAGCCACTGCTGATCAGCCTGCAGCGTCTTGCGCGCCTCTACCAGCATGCGCTTGACCTCCTGTGGCTGCGGGCCGCCGGTGCCTTTGCGGGTCTGGACCATGTTGGTGGGCGACAGCGCCGCTCTAAAACCTGCTTCATCGAGCGGCAGGGTATTGGGCGTCCATTTGTACTTGTCCGCCGCCTGGCTATACAGTTTCTGCGCGTCGGCATAGGCGAAGGTCTTCGGCGTGGTGCCGTTGCTGCGCGCTTCGGTGACGATCAGCGAGGCAAAGCTGTGGCCGATGCGAAACGGCACTTTGTACTGGCGCTCCAGCGTGTCGGCCAGTTCCATCGAGGTGGTCCATTCCGACTCCAGTTCTTCGAGCGCGCGCTGCGGGTTGATCTGCAGCGCGTCGAGCACCGCGTCGAGGCTGTGGAACATCTCCTGGGTCGAGCGGAACACGCCCAGCGAGTCGAAGGCGAACTTGTAGTCGGTCATGCCGGTGGTGACGTTATGCGCGCGCAAGGTGACGGCCTGGGCCAGACCCACCACGTCAGAGGCACTCTCACGCGCGCGCATCAGCAAGCCCGGGTTGCGTTTTTGCGGCATGGCGCTGCTGGTGTAGGTGGCTTCCTCATCGAGCAACAGCCAGGGGCGAATCTGATGATACTGGGTGTGGATATCGCCAATCATCGCGCCCACACGGATGGCGGACGATGACGCCATATTGGCCGCTTCGATGGGAATGTCATAGGTCGAGACCTGGCTTGAATCCAGCGAGTTCTCGCGCACGCCATCAAAGCCCAGCAGCTCGGCCAGGCGCTCACGGTTCAGCGGATACGCCGAGTTCGCCAGCACGGCGGTGCCCATCGGGCTCTGGTTGAGGCGTGTGTACAGCTCGCGGATACGCTGGCCATCGCGGTCGAACGCGGCTTCAAAGGCCAGCAGGTAATGCGCATAGCTGATGGGCATGGCCTGCACGCCGTTGGTGTAGGCGGGCACCAGGGTGTCGACGTTTTTGTCGGCGATGTTCAGCAGGCGTTGGCGTGTGGCGTTGAGCGCTTCGCTGTAGGCCAGCACCTGGCTGCGCAGGGCGGCCAGGCGGTAGGTGGCAAGCATGTCCTGGCGGCTGCGGCCGGAGTGGATCAAGGAGGCTTCGGGACCGATCTTGTCGGTCATGATTTTTTCCAGTTGCAGCACATCACTGGGGCGCGTGCCGCCGGGCTGCTCGGCCTGGGCGATGGCGTAGCGCACACCGCCGGCGATCTTCTGGCCCATCTCGGGCTTGACGATGCCTTCTTCGGTGAGCATCACGATCGAGGCTTTGTTGATGCGGTTGAGCCAGGCGAATTGGGTCTGGGTGGGGTCGCCCTTGGCCTTGCGCTCGGTTTGGGAACTGTCGGGCGTGGCGCCGACCTTGGCCGCTTGGGCCGCGCATTGTTCGGTGGTGGTGCAGGGCAGCTCGCCAGTGTTGGCGGCATAGGCGCTGAGGCTGTTGAACAGGGCAAAGGCCACGGCAAGGGAAAGCAGGCTTTTCACAGCACGTTGGGGGGATGTGTTGTTCACGGGGACACCTGATTTATTGTTGGAATTATGGGCCGTCGTTGCGGCGCAATCAGGCTAGCGGGTGTGCGGGTAGATTGAAAATATATAGAAAGTGTTGATGGCAGAGGTTTTGGATATGGCTGATGGTGCTTGCCAGATTAAGATCAAAAGCACATTTGTGTGCGCCGCGAACTGCTTTTCTGTGGGAGCTGGCTTGCCTGCGATGGCATCAACGCGGTCTACCTCACACACCGAGGTGTTTGCATCGCAGGCAAGCCAGCTCCCACATTCATCAGCGGTTCTCAGTGCATCTTGCTGTGGTCCATGTCACCCATATCGGTCAGCGCGCGGGCAGGGGCTGTTACTTCAACGGTCTGCTTCTCACCCTTGGCGTTTTCCACGGTCAAGGTCAACGGCACCTGGTCGCCTTGCTTGATCTGGCCGGTGAGGCCCATGAGCATCACGTGGTAGCCCTCCGGGTCGAGCTTGACCGCTTTGCCGGTAGGCAGGGCCACCGAATCCACCGGGCCCATGCGCATTACGTCGTCCTTCATGCTCATCTCATGAATCTGCACGTCCTTGGCCACAGGCGACTTCACGCTGAGCAATTTGCTGTCGCTGTCGGCGGTGACGGTCATGAACGCGCCGCTGGAGGTCTGGCCCGCCACGGTCGCGCGTACCCATGCATCGCTGACCTGAACCTGGGCGCTGGCGTGCGCCGCGAAGCCCAGCAAGGTGAGGCCGAATGTCAGGCGCTTGAGGGTTTGAACGGCAGTCATTAGCAGACCTCCATGACGGTGAGCAGGTCTTCTGCGCACTCTTTAGCGGTAAGGGATGCCGACAGGCCCAGGCGCAGATTGCCGCGGGTGTCGAACACGAAACTGGTGGAGGTGTGGGACAGGGTGTAGGTGTCTCCGGCCGGGATCTTTTCATAAAAGATTCCGAACTCCTTGGCGGCCACGGCGATTTCTTCCGGGGTGCCATACAGCGCTTCGAAGCTGGGGTCGAAGGCCTTGACGTAGCGGTCGAGCAATTCGGGTGTGTCACGCTCGGGGTCGAGGGTGATAAACACCACCTGCATGATCTTGCCATCGCGGCCCATCAGCTTCTTGGCCTGGGCGGCACGGGCCAGGGTGGTGGGGCACACGGCCGGGCATTGGGTGAAGCCGAAGAACACCACCGGCATCAGGCCACGGTACGAGCTCAGGGTGACGGTTTCGCCGTCGGTGTTCTTGAGCTTGAAGGTGCGGCCCATGATCTTGTCACTGAGGTCCTTGCCGTACTTGAAGTTCAGCTTGGGGCTGTAGTCACAGCCGCCCAGCAGGCTGCCCAGGCCCAGCAGGCCCATACCGGTCAGCACTTTGCGGCGGGTGAATAACGTACTCATCAACTGTGCATCCTGTGAAACGCCTGCATTGCTCTGGATCTACAGTTCAGGCTTTGAAAAGGAGTAATGATGCGGGCGCACAGTCTACCAACCCCGGCCAGCCCACGTAATCTGCGACGTTCTGCCACAGGGGCGCGTGGCGCTTCATCCTTTTGCGGCTTCGGTGGTAGAGTCGCCGCCATGAAATTGAGCCACCCCGACCGTTCACTGATCGCCTGGGCCCTGTACTTCTGCGTGCTGATGAACCTGTTCGTCTGCGGTTTGGGGCATGGGCAGATGATGGGCCTGCAGCTCAATGGTATCGGCGGGGCGTTCTGTTCGGCGGACGGCAGCCAGGCGCCGCTTTCCGACAAAGGGTCAGGAAGCACGGCCTCCAGCAACATCTCGAACTACTTTGCCTGCCCGGTGTGCGCGGCCGTGACCGTGGCCATCGTGTTCATGATCGGCCTGGCCTGGCTGCTCGGCCTTGGGCAAACCCCGCGCCCGGCCCATGAACGGCGCAACAAGGCACCGCCACGCTATTGCTGGCCGTCGGCCAACCCTCGCGCTTCCCCCACTTTCTGACGTGTGCCTTGGGCTTCCTGTGATCAGGAGGCGTTCTATCGTCACGACTGTGAGTGCGTTTCATGAACCCACCTTTGCCAGCAGGCGCCAGCCGCCTGGTCAGCAAGGCATCCCGGCGTTTGCGCGCCGAACCCTTGCGCCCCGAATACCCAAGCAATTCGCGCTGCTTCGTGCACCTGGATGCACGCCTGTTGCCGTATTGGCACACCTTGTTCGATATCTGCCCGGCGCTGCTCAAGCTCGACCCGCCGGAGGGCTTGAACTTGTTCCGCAGCTTTATGACCTGGGCCTATCGCAACCAGGTCGCCCAGAATTGGACCTATCACCTGAATGTGTGCCGCTGGCTGTTGGCGTCCTCGTATCGGACGCGCATCGATGAGGAGCCGATCGAAGCCTTTATGGCGGCCGCGGCAGCACGCTGGATCAATGCCGATGAAAGCCAGGCCCAGGGCGTGGTCCTGGCCTGGCGAGACGCAAGGGTGTTCGACTGGAAGGGCAGCGCCTTGGCGGGCGTTGAGCATCAGATACTGCCGGACCCGGCAGGCGACTTTGCCTGGTGCCCGCTGGCTAAAAACGGTTTCAGCGGCTGGTTGCCGGTGCCGTAAGACCCTAAGAGCGTCCCAAAATCTCGTAGGAAACGGCCTGATGTTTCGTGCGGGCATCCTCAACAATTCTATTTTTTTGCCGGGAATGCCATCTTCACGGTCTTTGTAATGCACAGACTATTAAGAGGCTGAGATGACGAAAACTTCTGATGAGATGCCCCATTCCTTCTGCGCGAGCGACCGCTACGACCCGGTCAGTCGGGCCTTGCATTGGTTGATGGCAATTGTGTTTGCCTGGAGTTATTGCTCGGCGGTTGTCCACTTCCTGTCCTCCGATTCTGCGCTGGACAAGTGGCTATGGCCGTATCACAAGTCGGCGGGCCTGCTTTTGCTGGTGCTGCTGATACTGCGAGCCGGCTGGAACCTGCTGAACCGGCACAACCGCCCGCCGAGTTTCAACCGTGCGGCTGCTGTCGGGCATGCTGTGCTGTATGCGCTGATGTTCCTTATCCCTGTTATCGGGCTGGTACGCCAGTACGGCTCCGGTCGTGAGTTTTCGGCGTTTGGCCTGCCGATAATGGCGGGTTTCGAGGGCGATAAAATCCAGTGGATGATTGACCTGGGGCGCAATTTTCATAGCTTGCTGGGCTGGACAATGCTGGTGTTGATCGTCGGTCATATCGGCATGGTGATCGTGCATTCTCTGCGCGGCAATCCGCAGGTGTTGCGACGCATGACGGGAGGCGCCCGCCGGTTATGGCGCTAGGTCAACGGCCTTTTTTGGGGGCTTTTTTCTGGGTTTTCTTCCCGCCTTGCTGCTGAGTTGACGTGCCGCTGGAGGAGGTCTTTTCCTTCTGCGGCGTTTCAGCTTTTTTGTTGCTGTCCGACGGGCTGCTGGGGTATGTGCCCGGAGGCAGGGCCGAACCGGGTACGGCATCACCGAAGGCTGCGTAGGCGGGGGTTGCCAAGCACCCGGTCAGGCAAATCACTAACACGATCTTGCAGGAAATACCGGTCTTCATGACGAGAATCCTTTTCCATGCTTCACCTGTCAAAAGCTGCCCTTGCTCTGAATCCGAAGGGAGGCATTAATTGGGAGTGCAGGGGATCCGGCAAAGTTTTGATTTTTTTCGCCGCCACGACGAAAGGCCATGAACCGACATTTTTAATGAACCCTCACGCCGATCCCTTGACCTAATGCATACGACCTCAGGAGGTGATGCATGCAAATAGACTATATCTGGATCGTGCTGGCGGTGATTTTGCTGGCGTTGGAATTGTGGGCGATCAACATCGTGTTGCGCAGCACCGGCGGCTGGGAGACCAAGGGGTTGTGGTTGATCATTCTGATTTTTGTGCCGTTGTTCGGGCTGATTGCCTGGGCCATGTTCGGGCCAAAACGTGAGATGGCCCAGCACCGTAAATAAATAGCACCGTAAATAACCAGCACCATAAATAGCACCGTAAACACTGAACACAAGCCACACAGCAAACAGGCGCCCCCGGGCGCCTGTTTGCGTTCAAGCCTGCCCGTTATCCCGCGACCGCCTTGGCAATCGCTTCGTTGAATGCCGGCAGGTCATCCGGTGTGCGCGAGGTGATCAAGGTCCAGCCATTGGCCTTGCACTCCTTGACCTGGGCATCTACCACGCCTGCAGCGCCGGCGTTTTCAAGGTCGATGCGCACGCTCTTGTACGCGGTGAGGGTCTTGCCTTCGATCACGCCGGCATCGATCAGCGCCCATGGCCCGTGGCAGATGGCGGCGACGGTTTTGCCGGCTTTGACGAAGTCGTTGATCAGCTTCAATGCGGCCGCGTCCTGACGCAGGGTGTCGGCATTCACGGTGCCACCGGGAATCACCAGCGCGTCGAAGTCGCTGCTCAGCACCTGCGACAGCTTGACCTCGGATTCCACGGTCTGGTCCTTCTCGGTGTCGCCGACGAACGTCTGCACGGTGCCGCCTTTGCTGGAGCCATGCGTCACCGTCGCACCATAGCCACGCAATGTTTGCAGAGGCTTGAGCAGCTCGTCGCGCTCGATGCCGGTGTTGGAGGTGATGATGAGGATGTTCTTGCCGTTGAGTTGTGAGCTCATGGTCGAGTCTCTCCTGCTGGATGGATTAATCATGCGGTGAGGGAGAGTGGATCGAGCGTGGGCGGCAAAGGTTTAAATTAATTTGGACTTTTTTCTTGGGTGGTTTTCGAGGAGGGCCGACCTGCAAAAATCCTGAACTATCGAAAAGCGCTGGCCTCTGCTGCATAGACGCCTGCTGCTTTTTGCGGGCCTTCAATTGCCTGGAGACTCACCATGACCGATCCCAAGACTGTCGACAAAACCCCGGAACCCATCAGCTCTGAAGATGCCCAGAAAGGCCGTCAACAACCTGCCAAGGGGCAGACGCTGGAACAGCCCAACCCGAAGACCAAAGCCGTGGACAAAGTGTTGACGCCCACGTCGATCAAGGACACCGAACGCCAGACTGACGCCATCAACGAGCAGGCTGCCAAGGCCGAGCGCAAGCTGGGCCACTGAGCATGGCCCGTTCGATCACGGCGTCTGAACTGGGCATTGAGCTTGCGCCCGACGATGATGCCAGCCTGTTCAAGTGGTTTATCGCCAGCTTCCTGATGGGCAAGCGTATTCAGGCGCCCATCGCGGCGCAGGCTTACAAGGTGATCGTGGAGCAAGAGGGCCGCGACACTGCACGCAAGTTGCAACATTGCACGTCGCGTGAGCTGGTTTCGATGCTCGGGCGTGCCCATTACGTGCGTTACGACGAAAGCACAGCGCAGCGTCTGCTGGACCTCAGCGCCAAGTTGAATGCCGAGTACGCGGGCAAGATCAGCCACATGCGCAGCGCCAGCGAAAACCGTGAGGCCTTCGAAAAACGCCTGGCCGAATTCGACGGCGTGGGGCCAAAAACCATCGAGATTTTCATGCGTGACGCGGCCAAGGTTCTGTTTTGATGGCACCGCTATTCGTGCGCTGTGCCGGCTGGAGTCTGCCGCGCGCACACTGGCCGGACTTTTCGGGCGTTCGGTTTTCGGTCAAGGCGCCCAAGGGCATCACCCATGAACTGCGCTTGCAGCTCTGCGAGACGGTACTGGATGAGTTCCTTGAGCAGTGCTTGCACTTGGGGGAGCAACTGGGCTGCCTGCTGATTCAATCACGCCGTGACCGATGGCTTGTTGCTACTCGACCTCTACCCGCAGCACTTCCAGGCCTAGTTGCTCATACGCCTCGACACTCGGCACATGCCACTCGGTGATCAGCGTATGAATACGGTTGCACGGCGCCACCACAAAGGGTTCTACCGCGCCGAGCTTGTCGGCCATGGTCACGGCCACCACGTGGGAGGCGCTGTCGAGCAGGGCTTGTTTGACCGTTACTTTATCGAAGTGCAGCGAAGTGATGCCCACTTGCGGGTGCAATGCACAGACACCGGTAAACAACAGGTCTGCCTGGATGCTCTGAATCAGGCGTACAGCTTCGTGGCCGCTGGTGGAGAGGGTCGCCGGGTTGATCTGGCCACCGGCCAAAATCACTTTGACATTTGGGTGGTCCGCCAAGGCGATGGCAATCATCGGTGACGGCGTGACCACCGTCAGGCGAATGGCGTGCGGCAATGACTGGGCAATACGCAGCGTGGTTGAGCCCGAATCGAACAGCACAATCTGGCCGTCTTCTACGCGGTCCGCCGCGAGTTGCGCGAGGTGGCGCTTGGCTTCGTTGGTCTCGCCGACGCGGGTGAAAAAATCCTTGCCGGTGTCTTTGGGCCGGGGCAAGGCGCCGCCGTGTACGCGTTGCAGCAGCCCGGCGGCGGCGAGTTCGCCGAGGTCGCGGCGGATGGTGTCCTGGGACACGGCGAAGTGCTCGACCAATTCTGACGCAGTGACTTTGCCGTCGCGCTCCAGCAGCAGCAAAATCTTCTGTTTGCGCAACGAAGGCAGGTCGATAGCTTGATGTGTGTTATGCATGTTTGTGCGTCTTTCTGCGTGTTTATGCAAGATTAATCACCCGTCCACGCAAACGCAATGGCTGGTTACCAAGCCGATGGGCGGTTACTCTCCAGGCTCAGTTCAGGGAGAGGTGACCTAGATGCCGTTGATCACAACCATCGAAGATTTACGCAGGCTCGCGCAAAAACGTGTCCCACGGATGTTCTACGATTACGCCGACTCCGGCTCCTGGACTGAAAGCACTTACCGGGCAAATGAAAGCGATTTTGCCCGCATCCAATTTCGTCAGCGGGTGGCGCGCAATATCGATGAGCGTTCAATCCGCGCCAGCATGATCGGCCAGGACATGGCCATGCCCGTGGCTTTGGCGCCCACTGGGCTGGCGGGCATGCAGCATGCCGATGGCGAGATCCTCACCGCCCGCGCGGCTGCCGCTTTTGGCGTGCGTTATACCTTGTCGACCATGAGCATTTGTTCGCTGGAAGACATCGCCGCCCACGTTGGGCAACCGTTCTGGTTCCAGTTGTATGTGATGCGTGATCGCGTGTTTATGCAGCAGTTGATCGAGCGCGCCAAGGCTGCCGGTGTGGACGCGTTGGTGCTGACTCTGGATTTGCAGATCCTCGGCCAACGCCACAAAGACTTGATCAACGGCTTGTCGGCGCCGCCCAAGCTGACTGTGCCGAATATCCTCAATATGCTGACCAAGCCGCGTTGGGTGGCGGGCATGCTCGGCACCAAGCGCCATGGCTTCGGCAATATCGTCGGGCATGTCAAAGGCGTGGCCGATATCACTTCGCTGTCATCCTGGATCGGCCAGCAATTCGACCCGCGCCTGAGCTGGGACGATGTGGAGTGGATCAAGCAATGCTGGGGCGGCAAGCTGATTATCAAGGGCATCCTGGATGTGGAAGACGCGCGGCTGGCCGCCAATTGCGGTGCGGATGCGCTGGTGGTGAGCAACCACGGTGGGCGCCAGCTCGATGGCGCACCGTCGAGCATCAGCCAATTGGCGGCGATTGCAGAGGCTGTGGGTGAGCAGATTGAAGTGTGGCTCGATGGCGGTATTCGCTCCGGCCAGGACGTGCTCAAGGCCATGGCATTGGGGGCCAAAGGCACCATGATCGGCCGGGCGCATTTGTATGGTTTGGGCGCGTTGGGTGAAGTCGGTGTGACCAAGGCGCTTGACATCATCGCCCGTGAGCTGGATGTGTCGATGGCACTGTGTGGCTATAACGATATACGCGATGTGAATCGCGAGATTTTGCTGCCGGGTAGCTTTCCCACAGGGGTTTGCTGAGCAAAAAAATCGTAAAAAAGTAAAAAGAGTTGTCCACGGAAACCGTGGGTATCTCTGTGGATAACTTTGCGAAGGCCCGGCAGGGTTGGCGATTTAACCTTCGGTTAATATTTGATCAGATTCTATTTTGGACCAGTATGGGCAGGGTTGGCGCTTGACAGCCAAGCGCGAACCCAGTGCCGAAAACTGCTATTACGACTCGCCGTCGCGACCTGTGGAGTGCGTGGCGATGGTTGCTGGCGTCGTTGCTGGCATCTTCGCCTGCATGAGTTTTTCCAGGGCCTGGCCATAACTGCGACCCGCCAGGCTCATGCTGTTGTTGTGGGTGGCGCCGGGTACGAGCAGCAACCGCTTGGGCTCCTGGGCGGCTTCAAACAACTGCTGGCTGAAACGCGGTGGCACGTACTGGTCGGCCAGGCCGTGCACCACCAGCAACGGCATGCGCACGTCGGCAATCTTGTCGATGGAATCGAATTTCTGCGACAGCAGCCAACGCACCGGCAATGAGGTATTGGCCACGGCGGTGGCCGCATCCCCCAGGGAAGTAAAGGTGGACTCGATCACCAGCCCGCGCACCGGCACAGGCGCTTGTTTGCTCAGCTCAGCGGCGAGATCGATAGCCACGGCGCCGCCCAGCGAATGCCCGTAGATCAGGCGTTTGCCGGGGTCGGGCTGCAATATCTGGAAACGTTCCCAGGCAATGCGCGCGTCCTCATACACACTGGTTTCCGACGGCAAATCACCGTGGCTCTGGCCAAACCCGCGATAGTCGATGGCTAGCACCGAGAAGCCCAGCGCGTGCAGCTGTTCAATGCGAAACAACTGCCCGGTAAGGTTCCAGCGCACGCCGTGCAGGTAGAGGATCGCCGGCGCATCCTTGTGGCCGGCCGGGTACCACCAGCCGTGCAGATTCTGCCCCGATTTGAAACTGGCCGGCTTGATATCGAATTCCTGCACCGCCTTGGGCAGGCCGGTGTACCAGCCGGCGGTGCCCGGCTCGATGCGAAACACCAGCTCACGCTCCTTGTGTTGCAGCACGGCGCAGCCCACCGGCAGGCCGACAATCAGGATGGCCATGCACAGCAGGGGAACCCAGCGCAGGCCCAGGCGGGACAGAAAACGAGAGGACATGAAGGTTCCAGGACAAAGGCGAAGCAGGCGTTTTACCAGATGGCGTGGGCCGGCAGGCATTAATTCGACGGCCGTAGAGGGGGATTGCTTGCAAAGTGTTGCTGCCTTGAACAACCTCTGCTCGGGTTGTTAGGGTGGGCGGCCGAACAGGAGAGCACAGACATGGATTTCACCGGCAAAACGGCAATCATCACCGGCGGCGCGCGCGGGCTGGGCCTCAGTTATGCACGGGCGCTGGCCCAAGGTGGCGCGCGGGTGGTGATCAGCGATATCGGCGCCGACAAGGTAGGCGTCGGCACTGATGCATCGGTGGTGCACGCGGCGGCCGCAGCCTTGCAGGCCGAAGGGCTGGCGGTGCTCGGGCATGGCGGCGACCTGTCTACGGACGAGGGTTGCCGACAACTGATCAGCTTCACCATCGAGGCTTACGGCCAGCTCGATATCCTGATCCATAACGCCGGTTGGGTCGGTTACCAGAACATCGCCGACCTCGACGCCGCGTTCCTCCAGCGCGCCATGGACATCAACCTTTACGCGCCGCTCTGGCTGTGCAAGCACGCCTGGCCGCACCTGCTGCGCTCAGCGGCGCCGCGCATTATCCTGACCACCTCCGACCGCGCCATGTACGTGGAGTACGAGCAAACCGGGCTGGTGGCTTACAGCGCCGGCAAGATGGCGCAATTGGGCATCATGAATGCACTGAGCCATGAAGGCGCCGAGGCCGGCATCAACGTCAACGCGATCTCGCCGGTGGCCAAGACGCGCATGTGGGGCGTGACCGACGAACCGGATGAACTCAAGCCAGAGTGGGTGACGCCGGGCGTAGTGTTCCTGGCCTCTGGGCAGTGTCAGGACACGGGCTACATCCTGCGCGCCAGCAATGGTCAATTCACCGCCACGCGCTTCACCGAAAACCCAGGCGTGGAGTACCCGCGCAATCTCGCACGCATCAAGGCGGCCAATGCGCAAGAAGTCGCCGCCGCGTGGTCGCGCATCAAGCAGCCGCTGGCTCAGGCCGGCGTGACCAGTTGAACCCGATTACGCCCCTGCGCCTTGGCCAGGTACAGCGCCTGGTCGGCCTGGGACAATAAATGCGATAAGTCACTGCCCGCTGCCTGGGTGGTGACGATGCCGATACTCACGCTCAGAAAGCCCGGCGCCAGCAACTCCAACCGCGCAAACGCCAGGCGGATTCGCTCGGCCACTGCCAACGCATCGGTTTCATCGCTGCCTGCCAACAGGCAGGCGAACTCTTCGCCGCCAATGCGTGCGAACACATCCTCGTTACGTAACGCGTCCTGCAGCACCTGGCTGAAGGCAATCAACGCCTGGTCGCCCATGGGATGGCCGAAGCTGTCGTTCAGGCGTTTGAAGTGGTCAAGGTCGCAAAGCAACAGGGCCGCGCATTGATGGCGGTGCAGCAGGTGTTCACCCTTGAGCATAAAGGCGCGGCGGTTGCCGATGCCGGTCAGCGCGTCACTGAAGGCGGCGGCCTTGAAGCGCAACTCGGCGCGCTCCTTGACCATCGCCAAGGTGACGTAGGCGATACCGATGGCGTACAGCATCGACTCAAACAGCATGAATGCAAAAAACGGCGTGCTTTCACTCTCCGAGGCCCGTTCGCTGTTGATCGGCAGGCCAGGGTCGGTAAAAGCGCGCACGCCATAAAAACCGGTGTGCCACAACGTCAGCACCAGGGCCGGCACGTAGGCCACTTCCAGGCTTTTGCGCTTGCGCCACAGCTCCAGCGCCGACAGCACGCCGTAGCCGGCAGCCAACAGTGAGTACAGGGTGACGCGCGCCGACAGCGAGCCATAGAACGGCGGCACCAAACACATCAGCAACCACAGGACGGCGCCGGCGAGGATGCCCGGTACATTGGGTTTTTGTTGCACGAAGGTGCGCATGGCGGTCCAGTTCATGGCGGCGCTGAGCAGCAGCACCACGTTGCCGATGACCAGCGCGACAAAGTCCATGCCCACGCCGCGCACCACAATCAGCCCGGTGCCCAGGGCGGCGAGCAGCAGCATGCTGCCCAGATAGCCCAGGGTCGGTTCGCGGCCACGACTCCAGGCATGTACCGTGAGTAGGCCCATGAGGCCGAACACGAACATGGCTACCATCAATAGCGTCGGGAGGTGCAGCATCATTGGCGTGAACCTGGCGATCCTTCTTGGGTGGCGATTGTATCCGTAAGCAGGCCGCTTGACGCTGGTATTGCTGGCGCGACATGCTCCCGGCTTCTATGAGCAAAGGCCCGACCATGGACAACAGCCCTATTCGCATCACCGCTGAAGAAACCCTTTCAGACAGCTGGTACAACTTGAAAAAGTACAGCTTCGACCTGCGTCGCCAGGATGGCAGCTGGCAGGCCCAGACTCGTGAGGTGTATGACCGGGGCAATGGCGCGACCATCCTGTTGTACAACCGTGGGCAGCGCACGGTGCTGTTGATCCGGCAGTTTCGCATGCCTACGTTTGTCAACGATTACCCCGGCTACTTGATCGAAACGGCTGCCGGGTTGCTGGACAATGCCAGTCCTGAAGAACGTATTCGCCTGGAGGCTGAGGAAGAGACCGGGTATCGCGTCGGTCATGTGGAAAAAATCTATGCGGCGTTTATGAGTCCAGGTTCGGTGACTGAGCGGATTCACTTTTTTATCGGTGAGTATACGCAGGCGGATCAGATTGGTACGGGGGGCGGGCTGGAGGAGGAGGGCGAGGATATTGAAGTGCTGGAGTTGGGGTTTGAGCAGGCGCTGGCGATGGTGCAGAGTGGGGAGATTGTCGATGGCAAGACCATTATGCTGTTGCAGCATCTGGAATTGCGGATGCTTAAAGATGGCTGGTGATTGAGTACATATCCGTTGCTGCGGTAACGGCTACTTAGGGTTCCGCCCTTACGGCGGGTCACTTTTGGCAAACGCCCTGTACGGACCGGACACATGGTTGACACATGTGCGGGGACATGGTGGACGCATTATTGACCATAATCAGGCTTACTAATGTCGATTGTTCGCAAAAAGTGATGGCAGAAATAGACGTCGAACAGACC
>NZ_WKDB01000103.1:0-17523 GCF_021606215.1 Pseudomonas sp. PA-5-4B
CGGTACACCTTACAAACCGAGTCGCCTGCATCGCGGGCAAGCCCGGCTCCCACACTGGACCGCGTTAACTCAGGACTTTTTGGCCTGCTGGTACAGCGGCATCACCTTCGGAATCGCCGCCTGCAACGAGGCGATTCGGCTGTCGGAGGCCGGGTGAGTGCTCATGAACTCCGGTGTCCCGCCCTGGGAAGCCTTGGCCATCTTGTTCCACAAGGTGATCGCGGCATTCGGGTTGTAGCCGGCGCGGGCCGAAAGCTCCAGGCCGATCAAGTCGGCTTCATTCTCGTTGCCGCGACTGTTGGGCAACGTCAGGCCGTATTTAACGGCAGCATCACCAATCGCCATACTGTCTTGGCCCAACCCCAACAAGGCTGAGGCGCCCTGCTTGGCCATTTCGATACCGTACGCTTTGGACATGGCCTCACGACTGTGCTCGCGCAAGGCGTGGGCGATTTCATGCCCCATCACCGCCGCCAACTCGTCATCGGTCAATTTGAGGTCGTCGATCAGCGCGCTGTATACGAATATCTTGCCGCCTGGCCCGCAGTTAGCGTTGATCTCGTCGCTTTTGATCAGGTTCACTTCCCATTGCCACTGCGCCGCGTCCGGGCGGAACGCCGGTACTTGCACGATCAAACGCTTGGCAATCGCCTGCACGCGCTTGGCGTTGGCACTCGTCTTGTCGACGACACCTTTGCTGCTCGCCTCGCCCAAGGTCTTTTGATAGGACTGGGCATACATCTGGTCGACTTCCTGACTCGACAACAGGCTGTACATATATTGCTTGCGCTCAACGCCAACGGCACCGCCACTGGTGGTGTTGACCACCTGGCAACCGGCCAGCAGCATCGCTGCACTGAGTACACTTACCACCAATGACTTTTTCATGACGCTCTCCCTGAAATCCTGGCGCGTATCCTAGGCGGTCATGTGTATCTGCGCCAGATACACACGACGTGTAACCACTAACTTTCAGATACATCCCACACACCCACAGCGGCGGCGAACTGCCCGTTTGCGACATCTCGCACTATTTCGCCCGCCAAGCCTTAAGCCTCCAGTGCCCATGGCCGATACAAAAAGGCAGCCCACCTGCCCTGCGCCTGGAGCCTCCATGAAATTCAAGTCGATTCAGTTTTCTGTCGCCGCATTGACCGGGGCCATCGTGCTGAGTGTGGTCGCAGTGCTGGTGCTCTATGCAGTGTTTGCCGGTGCCCGCACCCAGGAGCTGGTGCAGGAGCGCACCCAGGCGCAATTTGAGCAGATCATCGAGCAGCGCCTCACCGCTTTGGCGCAAACCCAGGCCACGCTGGTCCAGCGCGAACTGGAGGCACCACTGGTGACCGCCAAAGGCCTGGCCACCGCTAATGCCCTGCTGGCGATGAAAGACGCCAAGGGCGAACCCGCGCTGCAGGTCGGCCGCGAGCAATTGATCAACCTGCTGCATGAAACCGTGGTGCGCAACCCGAAAATCCTCGGCGCCTACATCGGCTGGGAGCCCAATGCCATCGACCATAACGACGCTGCCTACGTGAACACCGCGATTGTCGGCATGGGCACCGACGGCCGTTTCCTGCCGTGGTGGTACCGCAACGCCGATGGCAGCCTGGGCCTGGATAAGCTCGCTGACGTCAACGATCAGAAGATCCTGTCCACCGGCGTGCGCGCCAGTGAGTACTACCTGTGCTCCAAAGAGAGCAAGAAGCCCTGCGCCATTGACCCGGCGCCTTATAAAGTCGGGAATGCGATGGTGATGCTCGCCTCGTTTATCGAACCGATCATGGTCGACGGCACGTTCCAGGGCATCGTCGGCGCCGACCTGTCGGTGAACTTCATCCAGGACATGCTCACCCGCGCCGACCAGAACCTGTACAACGGCGCCGGCGAACTGGCGCTGATCTCCAGCAACGGTCGCCTGGTGGCCTATACCAAGGACGCCAGCAAGCTTGGCGAAAAAGCCAGCGACCTGCTCGACAGCAACGAGCTGGCCAACCTCGGCCAGTTGAAAGTCGGCGAAGTGCGCTACGACATCGACAAGGAGCACGGGCATATCGAGCTGTTCCTGCCCTTCAACATCGGTCAGGCCGAAGCGCGCTGGACCTTGATGCTGCAACTGCCGCTGAGTGCGGTAATGGCCGACTCGCAGAAGCTGCAAAGCGACCTGCAAGCCCAGCGCAAGACCGACACCTTCGGCATGGCCATGGTCGGCCTGTTGATCGCCGGTATCGGTTTGCTGGTGATCTGGCTGGTGGGCCATGGCATCGCCCGCCCGCTCAAGCAAATGGTGGCCATGCTCAACGATATCGCCCAGGGCGAAGGTGACCTTACCCGCCGCCTCACCAGTGATCGCGCCGATGAGCTGGGCGCGATTGCCAACGGCTTTAATACCTTCCTGATCAAGTTGCAGGGCATGATCACTCAGGTCGTGAGTTCGGTGCAGAAGGTCAGCGACTCGTCAGAACACACCGCCGACATCGCGATTCGCACCAACCAGGGCGTGCATAAACAGATGGTCGAGATCGACCAGGTGGCCACCGCTGTGCACGAAATGACCGCCACTGCGCAAGACGTGGCACGCAACGCCACCCAGGCCGCGCAAGCCGCCAGCCATGCCGACCAGGCCGCAAGCCAAGGCATGCGTATTGTGCGCGACACGTCCACTTCCATCGGCGCGCTGGCTGAAGAAATCGGCAAGGCGGTCGGTGTGGTGCAAACCCTGGCCAAGGACAGCGAAAATATCAACGCGATCCTCACGGCGATTCGCGGGATTGCCGAGCAGACCAACCTGCTGGCGCTCAACGCCGCCATCGAAGCGGCCCGCGCCGGTGAGCAAGGGCGTGGCTTTGCGGTGGTGGCCGATGAGGTGCGCAACCTGGCGCAGAAAACCCAAAAAGCCACTGAAGAAATCCAGACCATGATCCAACAGCTGCAACAAGGCACGCGGGATGTGGTGCGGGTGATGGAAGACAGCCAGCACCGCACCGACGAAAGCGTGCAGCACGCGGCGAAGGCGGCCGAAGCGCTGGAGACCATTACCCAGGCGGTGTCGGTGATCAACGACATGAACACGCAAATCGCCAGCGCGGCCGAAGAGCAGAGCGCCGTGGCCGAGGACATCAATCGCAATGTGATCAATATCGGCCAGGTGGCCAATGAGGTGGCGGGCGGTGCGGATGAGTCCAGCGCAGCGAGTGCGGACCTGACCAAGTTGGCGGAGCAGCAGCGGCGGTTGATCAATCAGTTCAAGGTCTGAGGCCGCTATCGCAGCGATGCGGCGACCCGACAAGCCAGCTCCCACATTCTGATTTGTGAATACATTCAACATGTGGGAGCTGGCTTGCCTGCGATGAGGCCAGCAAAGCCAACCTCAACCTGGGGTCAGACACTCCGGCCCATTCAACTTCGGATCATTGACCATATTGGCCAACACCCGCTCGCGCAACGCGGCAGGCTCGCTGGCCAACAAGCCCTGCAACACGTGCAGCGGCGTCTCAGGATTCAACCACGCCTCTTGCCCTGCCGCATCCAGAATCAACGGCCGCCGCTGACTCTGTGCGGCCTGGGTCACCACCGCCGTACTCAGCCACACCTGCTCCTGCACCGGATAAGCCTCCCAGATCGCCGCAAAAAACAGTGTCGAGCCTTCACCCGGCGTCAGCCAATACGGGCGTTTACGCTGGGTGCCGCGCCATTCGTAGAAACCGTTGGCCGGCAGCAAACAGCGGCGCTGACGCAAGGCTTCGCGAAACATCGGTTGTTCGGCCAGGGTTTCGGCGCGCGCGTGGGCTGGCGTGCGCGAAAGGTCGGTGAGCCACGGTGGCGTGAGGCCCCAGCGCGCACGGGCCAGGGTGCGCTGACCTTCGCTCAGGCGCTGGATCAGCACCGAATCATTCGGGGAGATATTCCACTGGGCCTTTTGATCGGCGGGGAATCCCGGTAAGGCAGCGAAGGCAGGGTTCCAGCGAAACAGGGCATAACGTCCACACATGGGGCAACACGACTCTTGGGGTAAACCGACCGACAGCCTAACAGACCAACACGTCGGGGAAGCTGTCGGGTTCATCGCCGGGCATGGGTTGCGCGCCGTTATAGGCCGTAATCAATTCGCGGGCGTAGGCGGCCTGGTCGTTGTCGACTTCCAGGCCCAACAGGCCGAAGATCGGCAACTCGCCGGTCCCACCGAGCAAATGGCGCCCCACCAGGTGCGCCTCGATGCCTTCACTGGCAAGCATCTGTTGCAGCAGCTCGCCCTCCATCAGGTTTTCCGGTTCGTAGATTCGCTGCATGGGGTGTACCTGTTACTCGTTTTCGCTGCGCACGTTCAGCATCCATTCGTCATCATGCACCTGTAGCTCGAAAGTAATGGGCCGGCAGCACACCGGGCAATCCTCTATATATTGCTGATCGCCTCCCGACAGGTCCAGCAACGCCGTGACCACCTCTCCACAATAAGGACATTCGTACGACTCCTCTTCCATCGCGGTCTCCCAGGTGACTTGTGCGTATAATCGCCGGTCTATTTACAGGGCTATTCACGGCAGAGCCAATATTGCGGCCGCACCCTGATATTTCCTTTACTTACCCTAGCCGTTTCTAACAAGAGAGCATGATGGGCGAATTCGATACCATCCGACCTTACAACGACAGCGAAGTCCCGGCCGTGCTGGCGCGCCTGTTCAGTGACAAGGCCTTTCTGGACATCCTGACTCACTTTCGCTTCCCGCGCTTTGCCGGCGCCCTGGGCTGGCTGCTCAAGCCGATGATCGCCCGCAAACTGCGCCGTGAATTTGCCGGCGTCACCACCGTGGCCACGCTGCAGGACAAAGTCGAGTACTACGTCGATCACACCATAGATCGGGCGACCGACGGCGTGACTTATACCGGCGTCGAGCAGCTCAAGTCCGGCACCGCCTATCTGTTTCTGGCCAACCACCGCGATATCGTGATGGACCCGGCCTTCGTCAACTATGCCGTGTACCACGCCGGCCTGCCGACGCCACGCATCGCCATCGGCGACAACCTGCTGCAAAAGCCGTTTGTCAGCGACCTGATGCGCCTGAACAAGAGCTTTATCGTGCACCGCTCGATCACTGGGCGAAAGGAGAAGATGGCGGCGTATAACCTGCTGTCGGCCTATATCAACCATTCGATCCGCAACGACTGCCAGTCGATCTGGATCGCCCAGGCCGAAGGGCGAGCCAAGGATGGGGATGATCGCACCGAGTCGGCAATCCTCAAGATGTTCCATGTCAGCCGCAAGGACGAGCCGTTTGCCGAGGTGATCCAGTCGCTGAACCTGACGCCGGTGTCGATCAGCTATGAATACGACCCATGCGACAGCGCCAAGGCCCGCGAGCTTTACATCCGCGCCACCACCGGCACCTACAGCAAGGCGCCAGGTGAAGACGATGTGAGCATTGCGCTGGGCATTACCGGCTACAAGGGCCGCGTGCACGTGAACTTCGCACCGCCGATCACCGAACGCTTTGAAGACACCAAACTGTTGGCCGTAGAAATGGACCGCCAGATTCTCGGCGGTTATCGCCTGTTCCCGGTGCATTACCTGGCGTATGCGCAGTGGAGCGACGCCGACCCGCAATTGCAGGTGCCGGCGGCAGCCGAGGTGTTCCCGGCCGATGAGCTGGCCAAGGCCAAAGCGGAGTGGGAGCGGCGTTTGAATGAATGCCCGGTGGAACACCGGCCGTACTTGGTGACGCAGTATGCGACGCCGGTGAGGAATCAATACCGGGTCAAGGCCGGGATTCCTCTGTAAATACCAAACCAAAATGTGGGAGCGGGCTTGCCCGCGATGGCGGCGTGTCAGAACCGAATCTATCGACTGGCACATTGCTATCGCGGGCAAGCCAGCTCCCACATTTGTTTTGCGGTGGTTTTAGAGGTGGGTGCTGAGCCAGGACACGGCCAGCGCCAGGCCGAGGCAGGCAAACCCGACGCGGTAAGCCAGGCGATGCGACCGTTCGGTACGCACATCCAGAAACAACATCGGTTGGTCGATCGCGCGGTCTTCGCTTTGGGCGGTCAGGTCGGCCAGCGCTCGCTGCTCGCGCAGGCGGGTAATGAACAGCAGCGCTGCACCCGGGCAGGCCACCAATAAAGCCACAGCATTGATCAGCAGTGCGGGCAGCGCCATCGCAAACCTCGGTAGACGAGTGTCTTGGTATCAATTCAGATACAAACCTGAATGATATTGGCCTCCTGCCGCTGAAACGTTCCGTCCCCCATGTACGGTTAATGTATCCAGTAATTTACAGCGTCACCTGAACGTCACCTTAACAAGCCACTCTGTTGCCCTTCGAACGCTTGGGAGCTTGTCATGCTGCACGCACAAAACCAGGATCGGCTGTACCTGATGGCCCAGAACGATGAACAGGAAGCGCTGGTCGGCGGCCTCGCATTCAACGTCCAGGACCGCCACTGGCTGGTGTATTGCGCGCTCGGCGGGCACCAGCATGCCGACCTGCCGGAGCTGGACCTGCTCACTGGCGTGAGTGTGCTGGACTTTTATGTCGAAACGGCTGCATGAAGGCTACAGGCATAAAAAAACCGGGCTCATTGCTGAGCCCGGCGATGGGGGCGTTGCGCGCCCGCCTGACGGTTACTGCGCGTTGAGAAGCGAACCGATGCTCGGGTCTTTGAACAAGCGCGTCAGGGCATCACTCAACACGTCGCTGACCAGCTTGGTGTTGGTTTCCTGGTTCGGCGACATACCGAAGCGCTGGTTCAGGGACGCGCCGTAGCGGCCACTGTAGCGGCGTGTGCCGGCGCTGACGTCGGACTTGAAGGTCGCGCCGATGGAGGCTTCCGTCACATACAGGCCTTCTTTGGGCGACTGGTACTTCAGCTCAGCCAGGGTGATGGTCAACTGCGGCGCGCCCGGCGAGTTGGCCGGGGTGAAGCCCAGCAGGCGCACGGCGGCTTCAGCCTGGGCTTGCAGCTTGGGCAGCACGTCCTGGCCTTGTACAGAAATCAGCGCGGTCTCAGGGTACAGACCACCACGGGAACCCAGGGTTGGCGAAGGACGACCATCTACCACGCGCACCGATACCGGCTGGCCGTGGCCGACAGGCGCCAGTTGCGCCGTGACTTTAGGTTGCGGGCTGAGTTGTTGCGGGCTGTTGGCGCAGCCAACCAGGGTCAAACTGGTCACAGTGATCAAACCGAACAACAGGCGTTGCAACATACTCATTTCTCCAGGACTAGGTGCAAACAGGCCGCCAGTATAACGGCGCATGTGGGCCACTCACCAGCCATCCTGAACGGCAGCTGAAGGCGGGCTGAAATTACAATTTCGCATAATTTCGTCACTCCACTGTCATGGCACACTGGCAACCTTCAAGCATGTAACGTAACAGGTACAAAGCCATGCGCCTTCTTAAATCATTGTTCATGTCCCACCCCCGCCATCGCCACTACGCACGGCTCGATGCCAATGGCCATTGCGTGGCGTTCAAGCAGTGCAGCCTGCCACCCGTGGGCGAGGGCTGGGTGGAAGTCACGGAGACACATCTGGGCTGGATGCACCGCCCACTGCCAATGAACGCCCGAATCAGCCCACGGGTTGCCCACACGCACTCGCGGCACGCACTGGCTTCCTGAACGCCCTAATAAAAGTCACAAAACACGCCCATTTCCCTGGCGTTCTTCGCTACAATCTCCCCCCGATTATAAGGACGTCTCCTGATCGGGCCTCGCAGCATCGTTAATGCCTCGGTATTAACCCCCCAATCGCCCACAGAGAGCCGCCCACACAGATCGAGTGAAGCTGGCGCGCTTGCTGTTTTCTTTGCAAACCACCCCTCTTTACCGAATCTGCCAGAGCTGCCATTGCGCTCGGCCACTTGAGTTGTTTGCCCGTCTTGCCGCGTGTCGGCAGGGGTTTACGGGCCAGGTGCCAGGCTGGGGCAGCCCTTTTTTGAGGTTCACGTCTTCAAAAGAGCGTGAAAAAAACGGGTTTTCACAACTTCACAAGAGTGTGGCGAGCAAATGAATAGTTTGGCGTTTGTACAAGCACCATCAGCGTCTGGAACAGCCCAACCACACAGGACCGAGTACTCCTCAAACACCGGAGCTTGAGCCTGTCCGCTACGGTTTGATTGCACAAATCGCACGCTTTGACCATAAGTCGAATTGCCACAGGCGCCCATGAATGCGTTCATAGGCAGATTAGCCTGGCAGGAAGCGTGTGCTGAAGTTGCAAAGAATTGCGAAACGGACATGGCGATCCTGGCCATGGGTAACCTGGGGCAACACGTGAACCGCCCCGTCACTCCTGGCAGCCATGCCGTCAATTTGGTGCTGCAGATTTTGGAGACGCGTTAAATGGCGCATAACGAAGCAGTCGACGTAGTACTGGTAGGGGCCGGCATCATGAGTGCCACCCTGGCCGTATTGCTCAAAGAGCTCGACCCCGGCCTCAAGCTGGAAGTCGTTGAGCTGATGGATTCGGGTGCCGCGGAGAGTTCCAACCCGTGGAACAACGCCGGCACCGGCCACGCCGGGCTGTGTGAGCTGAACTACACGCCGCAGGCTGGCGACGGCTCCATCGACATCAAGAAAGCCGTGCACATCAACACCCAGTTCGAGGTGTCGAAGCAGTTCTGGGCGTACCTGACCAAAAAGGGCACCTTTGGCTCGTCCAAGTCCTTTATCAGCCCGGTGCCGCACCTGAGCTTCGTGCAAGGCGACAAAGGCGTGTCTTTCCTCAAGAAACGCTTTGAAACCCTCAGCCAGCACCATGCGTTCTCGGACATGCATTACACCGAAGACCGCAATGAGATGGCCGAGTGGATGCCGCTGATGATGCCGGGCCGCCCGCTCGACGAAAAAATCGCGGCCACCCGCGTGATGAACGGCACCGACGTCAATTTCGGCGCCCTGACCAACCAACTGCTGTCGCACCTGACCAGCGCACCGGATGCCCAGGTCAAGTACAGCAAGCGCGTTACCGGCCTCAAGCGCAATGGCGCGGGCTGGACCGTGAGCATCAAGGACGTCAACAGCGGCAACACCCGCGAAGTCGACGCCAAGTTCGTGTTCCTCGGCGCCGGTGGCGCGGCCCTGCCGCTGCTGCAAGCTTCGGGCATCGAAGAAAGCAAAGGCTTCGGCGGCTTCCCGGTCAGTGGCCAGTGGCTGCGTTGCGACAACCCGGAAGTGGTCAAGCACCACCAGGCCAAGGTCTACAGCCAGGCCGCCGTGGGCTCGCCGCCGATGTCCGTGCCGCACCTGGACACCCGCGTGGTCGATGGCCAGAAATCCCTGCTGTTCGGGCCATACGCCGGCTTCACCACCAAGTTCCTCAAGCACGGCTCGTTCCTCGACCTGCCGCTGTCGGTTCGCGCCGGCAATATCGGCCCGATGCTGGCGGTCGCTCGCGACAACATGGACCTGACCAAATACCTGGTCAGCGAAGTGATGCAGTCCATGGAGCAGCGCCTGGAATCACTGCGCCGCTTCTACCCGCAAGCCAAAGCCGAAGACTGGCGCCTGGAAGTGGCCGGCCAACGGGTGCAGATCATCAAGAAAGACCCGAAAAAAGGCGGCGTGCTGCAATTTGGCACCGAGCTGGTCGCGGCCAAAGACGGCTCGCTGGCGGCCCTGCTGGGCGCGTCCCCAGGCGCTTCGGTGACGGTTTCGATCATGCTGGAACTGATCGAGCGCTGCTTCCCGGCCAAGGCTGCTGGTGAGTGGGCGGCCAAGCTGCACGAGATCTTCCCGGCGAGGGAAAAAGTGCTGGAGACGGACGCTGAGCTGTATCGCAAGATCAATGCGCAGAACAACATCAGCCTGGAGCTGGTTGCGCAAAGCAACGAGGCTGAAAGCTTCGCTTGAGGTCTTGACGCGGAGCGTCAGTGGAGGCATTCCCACGCGGAGCGTGGGAACGATCAAACGCCCTTCGGGGCGTTTTTTTGTGGCCGGGATAATCAGCCGCGAGCGTTTTCGATCAGCTCGATGTACTCAGGCGCGTTGCGCTGGTCCTTGATCAGCTCGACGAAGGTCTTGCCGTGCTCGTCCTTACCATCCAGGTCCAGGCCAGCTTCCTTGAAAAAGCCCAGGAAGCGCTCGAAGTCGTCGATACGCAGGCCACGGTAGGCCTTGATCAGCTTGTGCAGGGACGGTGAAGTCGCGTCGACTGGCTCAAAATCCAGGAACAACTTGATCTGGTCGTCGCCGATCTCGTCACCAATCACCTGTTTCTTATCTTTACGCATTACCGACTCCAGCCTGCAGACATTTACACGGGATTGGGAGTCTACCTGCCAGACACCATCTTCGAAAACAACCAAACACTCATGTGGGAGCCGGCTTGCCTGCGATAGCGGCGGGTCAGTTGGCCCAACTGTCACTGATGCACCGCCATCGCAGGCAAGCCAGCTCCCACATTGACTGCATTCGGCTTAATTACTTTGCGCGTACGGCCCCTGTGTGCAGATCCGCCCAGATATGCCCATTGGCATAACTGAGGAACTGCACATACACCGTGTCATTGCGCAGCAGGTCGACAATCACTCGATATTGCGCCATTGGGTAAGACAGGGTCAGGGTTTTGCTGGCGTCATCGAACATCGGCTTTTTCAGGCTTTTGCTTTCGGCATCAAAATTGAGCACCACCTGACTGATCGTCGCGCCCTTGTTCAGGGATTTCCCCTTGAGGCGGATCATCAACGGCGAGGTCACCGGAATTGGCTGTTGCGTCGACTGCCGCTGGTTACCCACCACCACCGCATATTCGGTAACTTGCAGCAGTTGCTGCTGGTCGGGCGTTTGCGCGCGCAGGGTCAGGTCATCGGGCGGCAGGAACTGGCTGTGCATCGGGGCGGGCGCGGCAGCCAGTGGCAAACTGAGAGTCAACGCCAGGGCGGCGCAGGTGCGTGTCAACAGGCTCATGGGCCGCTCCGTAGAAGAAGGCCGAGCACTGTAGCTCAATCGAACTGGGCGAGCATCCAGCGTTGATACTCGGCCACACCGGAATCGCCTTCGCGGGGCGCCCAGTCGGGTGACTCGCCCTCGCCTATCGGGCGATACGGCCCGGCCTTGCATTCAAACATCACACTGTCAGGCTCCAGCACCACCAGGCCATGAAACACGCCTGGCGGCAGATCGACGCCTGCACACTCACCGCCCGCCTGCAGAATGCGCTTGGCAATCACCTCGCCGGTATCGCTGAACACCAGTAAGCCGAGGCTGCCCTTGAGCACCAACAGGGTTTCCGCCTTGTCGGCACGCAGGTGCCGATGCGGCGGCACATAGGTGTCGGGTTGCAGGCCAACGGCCAGGCGATGGCAGGGCTCTTCCATCTGATGGAGGTTGTGATGGTGCCGGCCGCGAGGGCTGGCGGCGGCTTTCTCGGCCAATTGCGCGAACAGCGTCTGATCAAGAAAGCGCACCATGGTTTACATCCCTTTAACCGCGTAGATGCCATTGGCGTTACGCCAGTAGCCTTTGTAGTCCATGCCGTAGCCGAAGATGTAACGATCGATGCACGGCAGGCCGACGTAATCGGCTTTGAGGTCCGGACGGGCTTTGCGGTCGTGGTCTTTGTCGATCAGTACGGCGGTGTGCACTTTGCGCGCGCCGGCATGTTTGCAGAAGTCGATGATCGCGCCCAGGGTGTGACCTTCATCGAGGATGTCGTCGATGATCAGCACGTCGCGGTCGATGAACGACACTTCCGGCTTGGCTTTCCAGAACAGGTCGCCGCCGCTGGTCTCGTTGCGATAACGGGTGGCGTGCAGGTAGGAGGCTTCCAGCGGGAATTGCAGATGAGTCAGCAATTTGCCGGCGAAAATCAGGCCGCCGTTCATCACGCAGAAGACCACCGGGTTGGTGTCGGCCATTTCGCGGCTGATGTGTGCGCCGACCTTGGCGATCGCTTCTTCGACTTGCGCTTCGGTGTACAGGCAGTCAGCCTCGCGCATGATTTGACGGATATGCTCGAGATCAGCGGACATGGCGCTCTCCAAGGGGGTGCTGTGGCAAGAAAAGCGGGCAAAGGTACGCATGTGAGGCGCAACGATCAAGCCTTAATGGACTAACGTACTAGATGTCTATAGGACAACACCCTCGGATAGATTAATCTAGGCCGGTTTTTTTGCCCGCCGCCGGAGCCTTTCCCATGCCCACTCGCGAGATCCGCCACCCGCTGATCCGACACAAACTCGGCCTTATGCGCCGTGCCGACATTAGCACGAAGAATTTCCGTGAGCTTGCTCAGGAAGTCGGAGCGCTGCTGACTTATGAAGCGACCAAGGATTTGCCGCTGGAAACCTACGAGATCCCCGGTTGGGCCGGTCCCGTACAAGTAGAGAAAATCGCCGGTAAGAAAATCACCGTAGTGCCTATCCTGCGCGCCGGTATCGGCATGCTCGAAGGCGTGCTCAGCCTGATCCCGGGCGCCAAAGTCAGCGCCGTGGGCGTGGCTCGTAATGAAGAAACCTT
Organism: Pseudomonas sp. PA-5-4B; assembly: GCF_021606215.1. NCBI lineage: Bacteria > Pseudomonadati > Pseudomonadota > Gammaproteobacteria > Pseudomonadales > Pseudomonadaceae > Pseudomonas > Pseudomonas sp. PA-5-4B. Next base: position 12,457 of record NZ_WKDB01000103.1, read on the forward strand.
GCAGGCGCACACCTACCTGGAAAAACTCGTCCCGGAAATCAACGAACGCCTGGCAATGATCATCGACCCGATGCTCGCCACCGGCAGCTCCATGGTTGCCACCATCGACCTGCTGAAAAAAGCTGGCTGCAAGGACATCCGCGCCATGGTGCTGGTAGCTGCCCCCGAAGGCATCGCTGCCGTCGAAAAGGCTCACCCGGACGTGCAGATCTACACCGCCTCCATCGACGAGCGCTTGAACGAACACGGCTACATCATCCCAGGCCTGGGCGATGCCGGTGACAAGATCTTCGGCACCAAGCAGAAGGACGCGTGAGCATGCAGGATGAATTCAACGACCCGCTTTGGCGCCAGATCCTGTCTGGCGCACAAATGCTGTTTGTAGCATTTGGCGCGCTGGTGTTGATGCCACTGATCACAGGTCTTGATCCAAACGTCGCACTGTTCACCGCAGGCCTGGGCACGCTGCTGTTCCAGGTGGTGACAGGGCGGCAGGTGCCGGTATTCCTGGCATCGAGCTTTGCGTTTATCACCCCGATCATTCTCGCCAAAGGCCAGTTCGGCCTCGCGGCGACCATGGGCGGGGTGATGGCGGCCGGTTTCGTTTATACCTTTTTGGGCCTGGCCGTTAAGGTCAAAGGCACGGGCTTCATCGACCGCCTGCTGCCGCCTGTGGTGATTGGCCCGGTGATCATTTCCATCGGTCTGGCCATGGCGCCGATTGCCGCCAATATGGCAATGGGCAAAGCCGGCGATGGCAGCGAGCTGATCCATTACCAGACGGCGATGCTGATTTCGATGCCGGCGCTGCTGACCACCTTGATCGTCGCGGTATTCGGCAAAGGCATTTTCCGCCTGGTGCCGATTATCTCCGGCGTGCTGGTCGGCTTTGCCATGTCGTTCTACTTTGGTGTGGTCGACACCGCGAAAATCGCCGCCGCGCCGTGGTTCGCCCTGCCCCACTTCACCGCGCCGGAGTTCAACTGGCAGGCCATCCTGTTTATCGTCCCGGTGGCCCTGGCCCCGGCGATCGAGCATATCGGCGGTGTGATTGCGGTAGGCAGCGTGACCGGTCGCGATTACCTGAAGAAGCCCGGCCTGCACCGCACCCTGCTGGGTGACGGGATTGCCACCACCGCTGCCGGCCTGTTCGGCGGCCCGCCAAACACCACTTACGCCGAAGTGACGGGCGCAGTGATGCTGACCAAGAACTACAACCCGAAAATCATGACCTGGGCGGCAGTGTTTGCCATCAGCCTGGCGTTTATCGGCAAGTTCGGCGCGTTGCTGCAAAGCATCCCGGTACCGGTGATGGGCGGGATTCTGTGCCTGCTGTTCGGCTCGATTGCGGCGGTTGGCATGAACACGTTGATCCGCCACAAGATCGACCTGGGTGAGGCGCGCAATCTGGTGATTGTGTCGGTGACTTTGGTGTTCGGGATTGGCGGCGTGCTGGTCGGCACCGGCACTGGCCCGGATGATTTCGGCCTCAAGGGCATCGCCCTGTGTGCGGTGGTAGCGATTGGTTTGAACCTGCTGCTGCCGGGCAATGATGGCTGGAAGAACAAGAAGCCGGATGAGCCGTTGATCTAACTGGCTCAACGCAAAAAAAATGTGGGAGCTGGCTTGCCAGCTCCCACTTTTTTTATCTTCAGTGTGGCTTAGAGCTCGCCGAGGCCATCGATCAGCGCCTGGTTCTGCTCCGGCGTACCGATGCTGATCCGCAGGAACTGGGCAATCCGCTCCTGCTTGAAGTGCCGCACGATCACGCCTTGCTCACGCAGCTTTGCGGCCAAACCCGCGGCGTCGTGCCGTGGGTGACGGGCAAAGATGAAGTTGGCCGCTGAAGGCAACACTTCAAAGCCCTTGCCTTGTAACTGCGCGACCACCGTGTTGCGGCTGTCGATCACCCGCTTGCACGTTTTCTCGAAGTACTCACGGTCTTCAAACGCCGCCGCCGCGCCGACAATCGCCAGGCGATCCAGCGGGTAGGAGTTGAAGCTGTTCTTGACCCGCTCCAGCGCCTCGATCAGGTCCGGGTGGCCCACGGCCAGGCCTACACGCAAACCGGCCAGTGAGCGCGATTTGGACAGGGTCTGGGTCACCAGCAGGTTCGGGTAGCGATCCACCAGGCTGATGGCGGTTTCGCCGCCGAAGTCGATATAGGCTTCATCGACCACCACCACCGAATCCGGGCTGGCCTTGAGGATCTGCTCCACTGCATCCAGCGCCAGCACGCAGCCGGTCGGCGCGTTCGGGTTGGGGAAGATGATCCCGCCGTTGGGCTTGGCGTAGTCGGCCACGCGGATCTGGAATTGCTCGTCCAGCGGCACCGGGGCCGACTTGATGCCATACAGGCCGCAGTACACCGGGTAGAAGCTGTAGCTGATGTCCGGGAACAGCAGCGGCAAGTCGTGCTGGAACAGGCCGTGGAAGATGTGCGCCAGCACTTCGTCGGAACCGTTGCCGAGGAACACTTTGCTGGCGTCGACCGCGTAATACTTGGCCACGGCCTGCTTGAGCAGGTCGCTGTTGGGGTCCGGGTACAGGCGCAAATTGTCGTTCAACTCGGCCTGCATCGCGGCCAGCGCCTTGGGCGAAGGGCCGTAGGGGTTTTCATTGGTGTTGAGCTTGACCAGTTTGGTCAGCTTCGGTTGTTCGCCGGGTACGTAAGGCACTAGGTCCTTGACGAAGGGGCTCCAGAATTTGCTCATGCCTCATTTCCCCTCTTCAAGGATGCGATATTCGGCGCTACGCGCGTGAGCGCTCAGCGATTCACCACGGGCCAGCACCGAGGCAGTCTTGCCCAGTTCGGAGGCGCCTTGTGGCGAGCAGTAGATAATCGACGAGCGCTTCTGGAAGTCATACACCCCCAGCGGCGACGAGAACCGCGCGGTGCCGGACGTCGGCAGCACGTGGTTGGGGCCGGCGCAGTAGTCGCCCAGGGCTTCGCTGGTGTGACGGCCCATGAAGATCGCACCGGCGTGGCGGATCAACGGCAGCCAGGCCTGTGGGTCGGCTACGGACAACTCCAAGTGCTCTGGCGCAATGCGGTTGGCCACTTCGATGGCCTGTTCCATGTCACGCACCAGAATCAGCGCACCACGGCCATTGATCGACTTCTCGATGATCTCGGCGCGCTCCATGGTCGGCAGCAGTTTGTTGATGCTGGCGGCGACCTTGTCGAGGAACTCGGCGTCCGGGCTGACCAGAATCGCCTGGGCGTCTTCGTCGTGCTCGGCCTGGGAAAACAGGTCCATGGCGATCCAGTCCGGGTCGGTCTGGCCATCACACACCACGAGAATTTCCGAAGGGCCGGCGATCATGTCGATACCGACCTGGCCAAACACGTGGCGCTTGGCGGTGGCGACATAGATGTTGCCGGGGCCAACCACCTTGTCGACCTTCGGCACGCTTTCGGTGCCGTAGGCCAGGGCTGCAACGGCTTGCGCACCACCAATGGTGAACACGCGGTCGACGCCGGCGATGCAGGCAGCGGCCAGCACCAGCTCGTTGATTTCACCACGCGGGGTCGGCACCACCATGACCACTTCGGTCACGCCCGCCACTTTGGCCGGAATCGCGTTCATGAGTACCGATGACGGGTACGAGGCCTTGCCGCCGGGCACGTACAGACCGGCGCGGTCCAGCGGCGTGACTTTTTGGCCCAGCACGGTGCCGTCGGCTTCGGTGTAGCTCCAGGAATCCTGTTTCTGTTTTTCGTGGTAGCTGCGCACCCGCGCCGCCGCCACTTCCAGGGCTTCGCGCTGGGGTGCAGTGATGCGTGTCAGCGCCAGCTCCAAGCGTTCACGGGGCAGGATCAGGTCGGCCATGGACTTCACGTCCAGGCCATCGAACTGACGGGTGAAATCCACCAGCGCCGCATCACCGCGCTCGCGCACGGCCTTGATGATGTCGAGCACTCGCTGGTTGACCGAGTCGTCAGACACGCTTTCCCAGCTCAGCAGATGATCCAGATGATGGGCGAAATCCGGGTCGGCAGCGTTGAGTCGGGCAATTGCAGTGGACGTGGTCATAGCGAGGGCCTCAATAGAATTGGCAAAAACTCAGGCGCCCTAAACTAGCAGTCATTTCCGCTTGGGCACCTGAGAATTCTGGCTATGAGGCGGATAGACGGGCGCGGCCTAAGGCCGCGCGGGTGAGTCAACCGCGGTGTCGAGACTCCACTGCCTTGCGCAGGGTGTCGATCAACGCCTGGATACGGGCATGTTGCATCTTCATCGAAGCTTTGTTGACGATCAGGCGGGAGCTGATGTCGGCAATGAAGTCCTGGGGTTCGAGGCCGTTGGCGCGCAGGGTGTTGCCGGTGTCGACCACGTCGATGATCTTGTCAGCCAGGCCGATCAGCGGCGCCAGCTCCATCGAGCCGTAGAGCTTGATAATGTCGACCTGACGGCCTTGCTCGGCGTAGTAGCGCTTGGCGACGTTGACGAACTTGGTGGCCACGCGCAGGCGGCCTTTAGGCTCAACGTCACCGACACGGCCGGCGGTCATCAGCTTGCACAGCGCAATACGCAGGTCCAACGGCTCGTAAAGGCCCTGGCCACCGTATTCCATCAGCACATCTTTACCCGCAACACCGAGGTCGGCGGCGCCATGCTCAACGTAGGTCGGCACGTCGGTAGCCCGCACGATCAGCAGGCGAACGTCGTCCTGGGTCGTGGGGATGATCAGCTTGCGGCTCTTGTCCGGATTCTCGGTTGGCACGATGCCCGCTTCAGCCAGAAGCGGCAAAGTGTCGTCAAGGATGCGGCCCTTGGACAGTGCGATGGTCAACATGGGAAACGTCAGTCCTTCATCAGGCTATTGCTGCCCGGTCGCAAACGGCGCCAGACACAGATCGAGGCCATTACAGCCTCGACTTGAAACAAATTCAGCAGGATTAGCTGAAAACACAACCCTGTGGCGAGGGAGCTTGCTCCCGCTGGGTCGCGAAGCGGCCCCCAAGAACGGGACTGCTGCGCAGTCCAGCGGGAGCAAGCTCCCTCCCCACAGGCGACGGTGTTTATAGATCCCCGAGCCAGTCCCGTACTCTGCGGGCTTTTT